>NZ_JAMYVB010000020.1:0-128995 GCF_040323635.1 Mesorhizobium sp. M0037
CTTCGGTCATCGGTGGTCCTTCCGAAATGGGTTGGCGTCAACAACCAAACCCTACCGGAAAGCGCCGATGACCACCCACACGCCGCTCGCTCGCTACAGCGCTACTAACGGCGCGCTCGTGAGCGGCTTCGCTACCGCCGAGCTACACCACCTGATGGGACACGACCCGCAGTGACGCCTGGATGGAGCGCTCGGCCTTGCCATTGGTCTTGCGCGTGTAAGGCTTGTCGTGAGGCCGAGATCGCGGTTTGCGAAGCCTTCGATCTATAACAGGAGCCGTTGTCGGTCATGACGCGTGCCATCGCACGCTGCATCGGGTGAAGGACGAGCTGGTCGCACGCGGGGTGACGGTCTCGCACAATGCGGTCTGGAGTTGTTGAGGCGCCAGGGCCTGAGTTTCACAAACGCTGTTAGCTCTGGAGAAGGCCGGGCCGTGCTTTGGCCGCCAGCGCTGGAAGTGTGGTAGGGTTGCCTCGATCCGGCGCGCCTGGTCTTCGTCAACGAGACATGGATCAAGACCAACATGGCCCCGCTTCGCGGCGGGGAGTTGATGGGACGGCGCTTGCGCGGCTTCGCCCATCTTGGCCATTTGTGAACACTGAGCTTCCTGGGCGCGTTGCGCTGTGACGACCTCGCCGCACGTGTGTCTTCGGACCCGATCTATCAGCGGGAATGCTTCCACGCCTATGTCCGCCAGCAATGCTCCCGATCCTGCGGGGCGGCGACATCGTGATCCGTTGACAATTTGGGCAGCCATAAATCCGCGCCATCCGTCATGCGGCCGCCGGCGTAAGGCTCCTGCCGCCATACACTCGCCCGATCTCAACCCGATCACGCGGGCGCCAAGATCAAGCATTGGATGCGATACGCACAGATCAATCGGCACATGGCGCCATCTCGGCACCATCAAACCAAACGAACGCACAAGCTAATCCACCAACGCTGGATATGCTTCTATTCCTCTAGAGCTCTGCCGCTCCGGGAGCAGCTCACCCTTATCGGCACGTTTCCTTGCGGATTTGCCTTGTTGAGGCCGGAATTGAGGCGATCAGGCGTTTTGTATAGGGGTGCTGCGGCTCAGACAGGACCTGGTCGACTGGGCCTTCCTCCACTACTTCGCCGAGAAAAAGAACGACGACACGGTCGGCGATCTGTCGCACGACCGCGAGGTCGTGGGTGATGAACAGGAACGATAGGCCGCGCACAGCCTTCAAATCCTTGAAGAGATTGAGCACCTGCGCCTGCACCGAGACGTCGAGCGCAGAAACGGGCTCATCACACACGAGCAGACGCGGCGAGACGGCGAGAGCGCGGGCGATTGCGATGCGCTGGCGCTCGCCCCCCGAGAGTTGCGCAGGCAGCCTTTTCGCGTAGTCCGCTGTCAAGCCTACTTCTGTCAGAAGCCGAGCAATCGTGACATTGATATCAACTGAGAACTGCCCGACGCGTAGCGCTTCCGCAAGGGTCTTGCCGACAGAGTGGCGCGGATTGAGCGTTGAGTATGGATCCTGGAAGACCATCTGCACCGTACGGCGCAAATAAGCCCGGTCCTTGGGCTGCAGGGCCCTGAAATCATGCGCGTCGATGCCATCGATCTCGATCTTGCCAGCTGTCGGGGATTCGAGACCAACCAGGCAGCGTCCGAGCGTGCTCTTGCCCGAACCGGACTCGCCAATGAGGCCGACGCTTTCGCCGGGGGCGATATAGAGGCTCACGCCCTTGAGCGCGTGCGTTGCGGGGTGGCCGGGGAAAACTTTAGTAATAGCATTGACCTTTATCGCCGGGCGCTCGTTCGGCGGACGCACTAGGATGCTGGTGGCGACTTCCAATGCCGGGTCGCGAAGCGCGTCGAGTTCGCCCTGGATCTCCGGCTGGCGTAGACACCGGGTGAAGCGGCCAGGGGCGCGCTGCTCAAGTGCGGGGCGAGCCGCGCGACAGCGCTCCTCGACCCAATCGCAGCGATCTGCAAAAGCGCACTGTCCTACGACGTCATGGGCCAACGGGACTCGGCCTGGCATGGCGATGAGGCGCTTGACCCGCTTGGTGGCCGAAGGCTCGGACAGGAGCAAGCCCGCGGAATAGGGATGGAACGGGCCGGAGCCGAGATCGCCGGCCCGGCCGATCTCGACGACCGAGCCAGCATATAGCACCAGCACGCGATCGCAAATGGAAAAGGCGAGACGCAGGTCGTGAGTGATTAGGATAAGACTCATGCCGCGTAGCGCCTGGGCGCGCTTCAAGAGTTGCATGATCTCGGCTTGGGTGGTGACGTCGAGGGCGGTTGAGGGTTCGTCGGCGATGAGGATTTCGGGGTCGCGGGCGAGCGAGCTGGCAAGCGCGATGCGTTGGCTCATGCCTCCTGAAAGCTGAAATGGAAAGTGATCGGCGACGTCGGGATTATTGATACCTACTTCCGCAAGGCGGCGCTCGACTTCAGCGCGCCGTGCCCCGCGATCGTGGAACATGGGATCATCCCTAAGCATCTCATCTAGATGCCGGCCGGCCCGCATCACGGGGCTCAGCATGGTGAAAGGGTCTTGTAAAAGCATCGAGACACGGCGGCCGCGCAGCCTTTGCCACTCACGCTCGGAAAGGCCGTTGAGTTCGCAACCTTCGAGCTTCACCGAGCCCTTGGCAGTGACGCCGGGAGGCAGCAAGCCGGCGATGGCCTTGGCTGTCAGCGACTTTCCCGAGCCGGATTCCCCCACGATGGCGAGAGTCTCGCCTCGTCCGACGTGAAAGCTGGTCGGCATCGTGATCATAAGATGGCCACTGGAGATGGCGAGATTCTGAACGGTGAGGAAGTACTGAGAATCCGATACCGTCATCCGGTGAATTCCTCGAACAGCCAGTCGCCGATCAGGTTCATGCTGATGGCAGTGAGGATCATGGCGGAAGCAGGGGCCATTATGCCTGGCGGATTCCCGCCAAACAGCAGGTTTCGGTTCTCGCTCAGCATTCGGCCCCAGTCGGCAGTGCCGGGCTCGACCCCCAGGCCCAGGAAGGAAAGACCAGCGAGATTGACCAGCGCGAAGGCAAAGTCGATCGCAACATAAGCGACGATGATCGGCAGGATATTCGGGAGGATGTGAACGAGAAGGATGCGACGTTTGCTAATGCCGAGGGTTCGGGCCGCATCGACATAGGGACGCGGGCGCTGCTCGAGCACTGCGGAGCGCACAATGCGTGTATCAGACGGAACAAAGGTGATGAGCAGCACCGCGGCAGCCACCCAGTAGCCACCGCCCATGACTCCGACCACGACAATGACGATGAGCGTGGATGGCAGTCCATGCATGAAGTCAACCCAGCGCATGATGAGGATGTCAATCCATCCGCCGAGATAGCCCGCGAGCAGGCCGAGAATAGTCGCTATCGCGAAGGCGCCGGCAGCGATCACCATGGGGCCAACGAGCGCCGTCGAAGCCCCGTGGACGGTGCGGGACAGGATGTCGCGACCGAGCGAATCGGTGCCGAAAATCAAGTGGGAGCCGGGAAGCGAGACGCCAACCTCGAGCCGCTGCAGTGATGGATCATAGGGTGCGATCCAGGGCGCAAGTACTGCGCACAGCACCACTCCGCTTATCACGACGAAAGCCAGAAACACCAGCAGCGGCATCTGTGCAAGGCGGCGTGAGATGCGCCGAACTGGGTGGGCTTCGATGGCCTCTGAAAGCGTCATGCCTTGATTCCTTCAAAGCGAATGCGTGGGTCTATGAAAGTGTAAAGTATATCGATGAGAAGATTGGCGACCACGACAAAGAGAGAGAAGACCAGGGTCGTGCCCTGAATGAGCGGAATGTCGCGCTTCGATACTGCATCGACTACAAGGGTGCCGAGACCAGGGAGCGCGAAGGTCACCTCCACATAGACGGAGCCTGCGACGAGGCTGATGATGACGAGACCGGCTGCTGTGGTCACCGGTACGAGTGCGTTGCGCAGGACGTAGTGCAGCAACACGCGTCGCGATGAGAGCCCACGGGCGCGCGCGAAGGTCACGTAATCCTTAGCCATTGTCTCGAGGATGGCGGCGCGGGTAATCTTCATGACGATCGCCATCACCGAAAAGGCCAGAGCAAAAGCAGGTAGTGTGAGGTGCCACAGGCGATCCAAAAATCCATCGCCAGCACCAAAGGTGGGGAACCAGCCAAGGATGACGCCGAATAGATAAAGTAGGAACAAGCCAGTGACGAAGGGAGGTGAGGAAATACCGAGTAGGCCGAAGGTGACGGTCAGCCGGTCGATCCAACGACCGCGCCGTAGCGCGGCCCAGGTACCCAACCCTACGCCAGCGCCGAGAACGATCACCGCGCTCATGGCCGCCAGGAACACCGAAATACTAAGGCGGTCGGCGATAATATTGATGACGCGACGATTTCCAGAGATCGAACGGCCGAGATCCCCCTGCAGCACCTGCCATAGCCATTTGAGGTATTGCACGATGAAGGGATCGTCGAGGTTGTAGCGCTGGCGCAAGACGGCGATCGCCCCGGGTGTCATGGGCTTGGCGCCAAGCAATGTCCGCACTGGGTCGCCTGGTGCGAGATAGATCAAGCCGAAGACGATAACGGAGACAGCAATCAGCAGGGGGACGGCCTGAGCTAACCGGATGAGGATGAGGCGAACCACGTTTGACTGCATCAGTACACAGCCTTCACATAGCGATCGAACCAACCCAGCGTGCGCCGTGCCTTGTCAAGCCTGTGCGCACTTTCCTCGAAGCTGTGCCCTTCGCGCGGGTAGACTACGAGCTCGGCCGGGACGCCGCGCTCCAACAGCGCGCTGTAGAATTCCTGGCCTTGGCCTAGCGGTGTGCAGCGGTCGAGCTCGCCATGGATGATTAGGGTCGGCGTCGTAGGCCCATCCAGCCGGACGATCGGCGAGCGGTCGATCGCAAGCTTACGATAGCGCTCGTCTTTGAGCGATCCGCCGACGATGGACTCGACGAAATCGTGGTTGCCGGAATAATGGCAGCTCCAATGGTTGGAGATGCCAGCGACCATCACCGCCGCCTTGAAACGGTTCGTGCGCGCCACCGTCCAAGCGGTCATGTAGCCGCCATAGCTGGAGCCGGTCACCCCGAGCCGGTCCGCATCCGCGATGCCTTCGGCGATGCAGTGATCGACTCCGCACATGATGTCGTTCCATTCGGCGCCGCCAGGGTCCCCGAGAATGAGCTGCGAATATGGTTGTCCCCAGCCTGCGCTTCCGCGATAGTTAGCTCGGAAGACGGCATAGCCCGCAGCCGCAGCATGCAGGGCAAAGCCTGGATTGAACGAATGTTTGGCTGAGTAGGTCGGTCCACCGTGGATATCCACGATGGCGGGCAGAGGTCCGGGCTTGCGGTTCTTCGGCAGCAGCAGGAGGCCCTCCAGCTCAAGGCCATCCTTACCTTTCCAATGCACTTCGCGCACGTCCGGATAGTCAGAGTAGTCCGCCATGACCTTCGCGTTGAGCGATGTCACGGGCAGCCAGTCGGACCTGGGATTGGCTTTAAACACGATCTCTGGCGGCCCGCTTACCGCCTCGCGAATCGCGGCAAAACCAGTATGGTCCGGCGTGGGCGCAATCGTCGCGAGTAAGCTGTCGGGGCCCACGACCGCATCCTCGCGGGCAATGTGTTCAAATGTGCCGTCCAATCGGACCACGCCATATATGGAACCAAGACGCGACCAGCCCGCGAACCACAGACTCTCATCCGTGCGCCAGCACAGTGTCGTAATGCTGGACTGTTCATCGGCAGCCACCGACGTGACCTTGCGGGTAGCGAGATCCAAGATGCGCATCTCGCCGGCAACCAGCCCCCGGTCGCTCGACCAGCCTTCCAGGAAAGCGACCATGGTCCGCGACGGCGACACGACTGGCCCCTGCAGTTGCCAACGCGGCTCATGTAGTACTGCGACCACGCGCGTTGCGAAGTCCAGCAACGCCAGCTTCGCACGGTACCACCCGCGCTCGCTGGCATCGGCGGAGATGAGCACCACGGCGCCATTATCACCAAAGAGGTCGAACTCCCAAACCGTCGCGCCTAGGGGCCCGATCTCAAGGGTCTTGCCGTCAGACGTCGATACCCTGAACAGTCGCCGGCGTGCGTCGCTCGGGTTGGTAACGACCGGATCTTCGGTCCCGTCCCACCAGATGCGCATGGCGCCCTTGGTCGCGCCGCTATCCAGACCGGGGTCGGCCGCCAGCACGATCAGGGCGCTGCCGTCGCTGGTCCAGCGAATGTCTTCGATGGTGCCGGGAATATCGCCCAATGGGTTCACCGTGCTGCCCGCAAGGATGAACAGGTCGGCCTTGTTTCGCGTCTTGCGGTCGGATGTCAGGGCAACCCTATCGTCGACTGGCGAGAAGCGCGGCGCGTAGTCGCCGTTCGGGCCATGTGTCAGTTGCGCCGCAGCGCCGTCGAGGCCGAAGCGCCAGATACGGCTTTTACTGCTTTCGTTAGCTTCACGGCCGCCCCGAATGGCGGTAACCAGCATCTTGCCACTACGGTGCCACGAAATATCAGACGCACAGCGAACATCGTCGAGTCGGCGGACGTGTGCGCTAAGCTTGTCCATAGGAGAAACCTGACTGCATATGAGATAGGAAAGTGCCGGCGGCGACGGGTCAGAAGCACGCGGGAATGAATGAGACTTCTCGCGGCACCCCCTAGTGCCGACTCACGGGCTACTTCGGAACGAAACCGCGTAAGGCCCAAGGAATATTGTAGTAGAGCGCATTGTAGCCGGTCAGCTTGTATTTGTTGCTGATAGCCATGGCCGAATCCGGCCAGAAGATCGGCACCACCGCCGCGTCCTCGTTGGCAATCCTGAATACCTGTTTCAGCGCTTCGCCGCGCTCCTTGGGATCCGACTTCTCGTTCGCGGTGGCAAGCGCCTTATCGACCTCGGAATTTTTGAAGTTGGAGGCGTTCATGCCGTCCTTGGCCGCGTTGGCGCTCCCCAAGAACAGGGTTGGATAGTTCGAGGCATCAGCGAAGTCAGGGGAGTATCCCATAATTTGCATGCCGAGTTTTTCATGCCGCAAATAATCAGCAAACCATTGGGTGGTGTCTGTCTGCTGCACCTTTACAGCGATGCTGATCTGCCTGAGGTTCTCAGACACGCTTTGAAGGATATTGATATGGTAGGGATCTGTATTGGAGCTCGTGACAATGACCTCGAATCCGTCTGGATACTTCGACTGCTTGAGCTCCCCCTTGGCTTTCTCCAGATCGAATTGGTAGGTCGGCAGCGTGTCATAGAACTCGCGCACCTCGTCCGGCGGCATGATACCGGCCCACATCCCCGGCGGATTGAGCGCAGTCGCGGGCTCGCCTTTTCCCTTCAGCAACGCCTTCACTAAGCCTTCCCGGTCGATAGCATACTAGATCGCCTTGCGAACGTGGATGTCGTCGAATGGCGGCGCGGACTGGTCGAGGGTCAGCAGGTACACGGCCAGCGATGGCTGCGTGATGACATCTACATTGCCCAGCGCTTTCCACTGGTCCATGTCGGAAACCGAGACATCGAAGGTACCGTTGATGTCGCCGTTCTTCATGGCGAGGAGTCGCGTCTGCTCTTCCGGGATGGCAACAATCGTGATCTTCTTGATAATCGGCTTGCCGCCCCAGTAGTCATCGCGGGCCTCGAGCACAACACGTTCTGCCGGGATGAATTCCACTAGTCTATAAGGACCAGTTCCGAGCGGCAGGAGATCGGGCGTTCCGAGATCATCGTTCCCCAATTGGTCCTTCTTGAATAGAAATCCGGCCATAAGCGCGGCCCAGTACCGGAATTGCACGTTGGGCGACTTGAGTTTGACGGTGACAGTGGCCGGATCGGTCGCCTCGGCGGAAACCACGGAAGAGTAAAAGGACGCGACCTGCGATGCGCTATCCGCGCTCAAATGGTACTTGACAGTCGCGACCACATCGTCCGCAGTCAGCGGCGAGCCATCGGAGAAAGTAACCCCTGATCGCAAATGATAGACTGCGGTGGTGGGGTCAGTCAGTTCCCACCTTTCCGCTGGGCCAGGGACCAGGGCGAGGTCATCGCCGAATAAGAGCGGACCTTCCTGCACAAGCGACATGATCACACCGGCGGAGCTAGACCAGGCGTGCGGCACAAAAAGCGTTTCCGGGATGCTAGAGAGTGCCCAGGTAATCTCGTCGATGATCTCCTGCCCATTGGCAGCTCTGATGATACCGGGCGTGGAAGCCAAAGCCGCGCCCGAACTCAACGCCAGAAACCATCGGCGGGACATTGTCGTCATTATCGTGAAGCCTCTTGCTCTTTCTTAAATGAACTTTTGTTTATCGCTTCGGCCGGTGTCAAATTCAGTTTATGTATTGAAATCATCTGGAAGGGAGATGGACCCAGTCCGTTCAAGGCTGCGATTGCGTTACGCAGTGACCGCAGACGACATGTTTTATCCCGGCGGGCAGCCCACTACGGCCATCCTTGCATGGTCACAGCGCGTCTTGGCGCATGATCCTCGCTAGCGCCGTATAAGCGATGTCGGAGCCTTGGCGAAGGCCATTTCGATAGGGTTGAGATCGGGGCCATAGCGCGGCAGAAAGAGCATCCAGGCGCACCTGGCCCGGATAGCGGCCTCGGCGGCTGAATTCTTATGCGCAGCAAGATTGTCGAGGATCACGACATTGCCAGCGTTGGAGCGAGCTGCGTTTCGACTAAAAAGCGTGTCGCGATTAATTAGCCTCGTATCCGGCAGCCTTGAAGAAGTTTCTGCATTCGGCTGGCTCGAACAGGTGGTGGCAGAGTGCGTCGAAGGTTCTGGCCGCTTTCTTTCGCAGCCGCGCCTTGAGTTTTGAGTAGGCCATCTCGACCGGATTGAGATCGGGTGAGTATGGCGGCAGGAACAGGAGCCAAGCGCCCCTTTGGCGAACCAGTTGTGCGGCGCGCTCGTTCTTGTGGAAGCCGACATTGTCGAGAATGACGACATCGCCGGGCGACAGTTCGGGAGCGAGCTGAGTTTCGACGTAGCGTTCGAAGATGGCGGCATTCATCGGCGCGTTGACGATCCATGGCGCGACAAGACCGTGGCATCGCAACCCGGCGATAAAGGTCTGCGTCTGCCATTTGCCGAATGGTGCATGGGTCCTGAAGCGCTTGCCCTTCGGCGCCCAGCCTGTGCGTTTGGTCAGCTTGGTGTTGGTCGACGTCTCATCGATGAAGATCAACCGCGTCAAAGCCTTGTTGAAGAAGCGCTTTCGCCGCCCCATCCATAGTTCACGCGCCTGGCGCACGTCGGCCCTCTGCTGCTCGCTGGCCTGTAGAGTTTTTTTTATGACTGAGCCCCAGGCGTTGGAGCAGGCGCCCGACATTGGAGCGGTGCACGCTCACCCCGCGCTCCTCCAGTTCGACGCAAAGCTCATCCAGCGTCAGTTCGCCGGTCTCGGCCAATCGCAAACGCACAAACTCGGCATGCGGCTCAAGCTTGCCGCCGCCCACATGGCCCTGCCGGCGGGCTTCAAGCGAACCGGTCTGCCGGCGCAGATTGATCAGATTGTTCACAAAGCGAGGCGAAACGCGGAAATGGCGTGCAGCATCGCGGTGACCATGTCCCTCATCGACATACGCAACAACACGCCGACGCAACTCAAGCGGTAGCGGCTTGCCCATCGCGGTCTCCTTTCAACCGCAATGAATCACGAACTCAAATCAAGGGGAAAACCTGAATCCCTTAAATCGCGAGGTTTCGAGTATGCGCCGGTTCATCAGCATGTCGATGACTAAAGGGGACGTGAACCCATGACAGCTGGCCGGCGATGAAGGTCTGTGTCCTCCAATGTCCAACGCTGCGCCTTTGAGCGCAGCCGGGTCCCGAAGGGAAAAACAGGCGAAAACCAAGGTATTGCCTTGGATCAGTGGAATGTCTGACGAATTTGTTATTACTGGGCCAGGCGCGACGCACCACTGGCGGATCGACCAGCTTGCCATCCAATCAGAATAGCACAGTCCGGGCGTGGCCGCATCATTTCCCGGCGGGACGAGTTTAGTTGTTGGCGCTTGGCGGGAAAGCATCATGGGGAAAGCTAAGAGGCCGGTTTGAAAATCGGCTTGCCGGGGTTTCGTCTGAGGCTGGGTTATGATTCAAGCTTTTAGATGTGGACAAAGCTGAGCCGTGGCCGGATGGCCCAGATCGCCAAAAAGGACCAAGCGCTACCCGTCTGATTTGACGCGCTTCACGGCTTCAATCGCTGGCGTAAACCGTACCGGCCCTTCTCCAGCCGTTTTGTATGCAGCGACATACCCGAGCCCATCATGCGGGATAATCTTGATCAGAATGGCGCTGCAGCGGCGGAAGACATGAAGATCGCCGCATGCGGATCCCGGCCCATCGTCACTGGAACCTGCAGAGCGAGGCCTTGCATTGTGCGACGCATATCGGTCCGGCCGACGCCCGCCAGAGCTGCAGCTAGTCAGGACGACTTAGGCAAAGCCCATCTCGCGGGCTGTCACCGTGCGGCGCCACCTATAGGCACGCTGGTCGCGACATCGTACTAACTCGCCACCGCCGCTACAGGCCACGGGCGCGAATGCCGCGGCCAGTAGCTGCACTGATCCTCTACACGCAACGGGGACGACGCTCCGGCCCAGTTAATTAAGTTACATGGCTCACGCTGTGCTAGCTGCACTCGCAAGGACCACCGTAAAGCGCGCAGCCTCGCTTCCACGCAATACTCGCCCAAGGCGGCTTCGCCGGAGGCCTACCCTTAAACACCCGACCGGCGTGTGGCGGGACTGATCTCAGCTAGTATGGTCACCCGCGTCTAAGAGCTGCTTCGGCGGTACACTGATATATGACGGTCGGATCGTTCTGTAAACGCACCTCTCGTCCAATCTCCCCATCGCTCCATTAGCTCCAACCCCGCGCATTGGGCCATAGTATCGAGTTCTTGGTGATAGACGTAACGAACACGTTGCGGCAAACGTCTGACCGACGTACCAGAAAACCAGAGAAGGGTGGAAACCAAGTTCTGATTTAATGGGTCGTGGACTGCCACATTGACGATTGTATTCTCATCGTCCACCAGACGCGCTTTTGTGGTTTGCTGGCCACCTACAAGAGGGTTCAAGCCTGGTACGCCCAATTCTATCACTAGAACTCCCTCGTTATCCAATGCCTCCGCGGCAGACCGGAGGCAGGCTATTTGAGCTTCGCGTGTGAAAAGCAGTGTGAAGGTGAAATAAACGCAATACACCAACTTGTAGCTTTGCTCGGATCTGAAATCGGAGATATCTCCTTCCCACGCCTTGATCTGATCGGTGCGCTTGGCAAGAAGCTTTAACATGCTGCATGAGTTATCGATGCCTTCAACCTTGACTCCGGTCTCGCTCAATGGCACCGCCACGCGCCCATCGCCGATACCCAACTCAAGGGCGCTACCGTCGCGGCAATATCGCTCAAGAAAGGCGACCGTCTCGCCCACCTCAGCAATTTTGCCTTGCACAAGGGAGTATTCTTCGTAGACCGGAGCGTAAATCTCACCATACGTTGTATCGTTGGACATGTTCAATTCTCCTACCTACAGCTTCAACTTACTTTCGTGCCATTGGAGTACATCTAGTATTCCATCCAACAGCTGTAACTTATACAACCATGGGCTTTAAATCCGCCCGTTGGTCGCGAACATAAGCCTTCCTTCCGCAGGCCAATCAAGATGCGTGCCAAATCAAAAAGCTGTATAACTTCAATGCGTCCGGGTGCACGTCTGAATTGCTTGTTGCTTTCTCGTCAACTTTGTCGACTTCCAACCATTCGGAAAGCGATCGCGTCTATGACACCGGTTTTAAAGTCGGTTGCCTATTGGCTCCGGCTAAACCTTGGTCATGATTCAAGCTTAGCGACGCTCGACGATCCGGCACCAAGCAGGACTTCGAAGCTTCCATGAACATTCTTTGGCTCTTTTCCGGCATGTCTTATCGGCATTAAAGCCTGCGCAGCGAGCCATCACTAGGCCTGGATGGGCTGGGTCATACGCTTATTCCCTTGGTCGAGTAGCTACGGGCGGCGCACGGGAATGTCCGTGAGCTCGATCATCACATTCAGGCCTAGTTTTTTAGCACCGCTGGGATGAACTGCGCCGGCGACGGCGCGTGGAGCCTCAACAGGTTGTCCAGGGTTAGGGAGAGGCAACTGATAGATGTTTTGGACTTTAAGATTTAGGCTCCCGCGGGGGCGATGCCAATTATATCTGTGCAGCCAGACAGGCAGTTGGGGGCGCGGTGATCTGAAGTTGATAGGCGATGGCATGGGCCCTACGCGCAGCTCCGTTTGGATGAAGCGCACGGCCTTGCCATTGGTCTTGCGCGTCTGGGGCCTTGTCCTGACGCGCTTGAGACCGAGATCACGGCAGGCCCTGGCGAAGGCCTTCGATCTGTAGCAGGAGCCGTTGTCGCTCATGACGGGCGATCGCGACGCCGAGGCTTGCGTAGTAGTCGACCCCCGCCTTGAGGAAGCGATGGCGCTCTCCTTTTTCTCGTCGGGCAGGATCTGCGAGAAGGCGATGCGGGAGGCGTCGTCGATGCAGACATGGATGAACTCCCAACTGCTGCCGCGCGAGTCGGCATTGCCGGTGCGCTTGCCGGTAATGCGATGGCCGACCTGGCTGAAGGGACCGAGCTTCTTGATGTCGATATGGATCATCTCGCCGGGATGCTCGCGCTCATAGCGTCGGATCGGCTCCGCGATGTCGCTCAGCCGCGACAGTCGGGCACGCTTGAGAACCCTGCTGACGGTAGAGGGCGAGACGCCGACCTCATAAGCGATGTGCTTGCCGGTCCAGCGTTGCCGCCGCAACGCCACGATACGCTCGGCGATCGACGCAGAGGTGGTCTGTGGCATATGGGCGGACGCGAGGAACGGTCGATCATGCCTGCCCGCCCTGCGGCCTTATAGCACTCGACCCAGCGCGCAACAATCTTGGCCGACACGCCGTAAACGCGGGCCGCATGGGCTTGGGAAAAAGCCCCTTCTATCAACCGACAGCGCCATCTCTCTCGACGCAGCGGCGTGAGACGGGCATTCTTGTGGATGTTCATTCGGAACCTCCGGTGAGTGCTGAATCTTGGTAACTCCAGTCTCCCCGGTCCGGTCATGGACAACCTCCCGAAGCTCACAGGTATACTGGAAACGATCTCCGGCATCGGTCCAATCACCGCCAGGGCGATGTTGCAACCGCGACAGACGCCTCCCTGTTCAAATCCGGCCGGTAACTCGCTTTGGCTTTTTCCGTGCCGCGACAGAACTCGGCCGGAGGAAAGGATAGGGTCGGCCGGATCAGCAAGCAGGGCGATCCAAATATCTGTCGACCATTTGTGTTGGCGCACATACCGTCCTCAGATGCCCATACCGTCCTGAGATTCAGTCGCAAGGGCAAAGCAGCGCGTAGCAGCTGGGCTGCCGAGCTTCTGAGGAAGAAGCCCTTATATGCATCGCCATTGCTCTTGCGAAAAAGATGGCACGGGCGTCTGGGCCCTGATGAACTCGCGCAAGCCCTTCGCAACCTCGTCAGCAGCGAGACTTAGTTGCAAGGGATAAGCACATATTGGTGAGGTGCTGATGGTGTGATGGTGAACGGACGAACCGGGATCGGACAAACCCGCTCGGTGGCTGCCGCTCAAAAAAGCGCGACTTGTCTGGGGTACGGTCCGCGGACTTCATCAGGGCCATGGGCATGAACAGGCCTGCACTCAATGGCGAATACATGCCTGCACCCTACCGACCTGTCATCAATCTGAGTAAGCCCTTTCCACGCTGAGGCCGTCCGTGCAAGGCACTGGGCCAGATCCCCCCGCACCCCCTCGGAGAGGTCGGGCCGTTCACACATCAGCGCAGTTCGTGAAGGCCGTCGTCTGCGCTTCGCAATTGCCATCGCGACGACGACCCGCTTGACATGCAGCAAGCCTAACGGCTTGAAATCGAGGTACATTGGAAGTCCATCGGATCGCGGAAGGTACGAGACGCCGTTCGTTGACTTGGACAAGCCCTGCGGAGCGAATGCCGCAGACAATGGACGTGGTTTGCGCGGAAATACCGGTGACTCCGCCGACAGCGAACCCGTCCGATGCAGGACGCCTATGAGGTCGCCTTCTCTACTTCATCCAGCACACCAGGCGCGAAACGGCATGCGCGCTCTTCGCTTACCGAGCCGTCCGCGGGCTGCAAATACAAAGATTCTGGCCATCGATCGGGTTGTTGCTGGTGCGGGATTGCACGGCCTGCGGATTGATCTCAGGTCCTATGATCACCCTTCCACCAGTTTGCGTCTCAAGCAGCCAGTTAACAAGTCGCCGTGCGACAACTGGCCCTACCAGTTCGTTGCGATGTATTCCTCCAATGACAAGAGGACGCGGCCCTCACCTTTATTGATGCTTTCGAATCTTAGGCCAGAGCTTGGTAGTGTCGCCTCTTGGGACCACGAGATGTTCTGGCTCCTCACCGCTTGTCCAGATCAATCTCAGGCGGGGTGTTTCGCTCAGTGTCGAACTCCGCTTGAATCACAGATTTCATAGCAGGAGCTTTCGATCGATCTGACAAAAAGAGATCTGCATCCTTAGCTGTTTTACTCAGACGTCACTAAGCGAATATCAGACCGGAGCCAGTCGAGCCGCACATCGTCGCCCGGTCGGAATACCTGCTGCCCTGCGGCGACATGTTCACGCACGACAAGCATGTTGCTCCCGATGCGGACGTGGTATTTCCGCATTGGCCCAGCGTAGATCATGGCATCGACGGTGCCTGTGACGAACTGCCGCTGATCCGCATCGGCGCGCTTCGGGGACGCGCGATCGGCGACGCAGATGCGCTCCGGCCGTATCATAGCCACCGTGCCAGACTGCGGCTGGTGGATTGATTCGACCTTGAAGTTCGGATTTTCGAGTATATTGGCTTCTCCTAGGAAGCTTGCCACGAACGACGTTTCTGGCCGGTCGTAGAGGGCCTCTGGCGTGTCGGTCTGCACTATCCGACCGCCACGCATCACAATGATTCGGTCGGACAGCGTGAGCGCCTCCTCCTGGTCATGAGTAACGCAGATAGTGGTGACGCCAAACTCTGCGTGCAGGTTCTTAATCTCGCTCTGCATCTGCTCTCGAAGATTGCGGTCTAGTGCGCCGAGCGGCTCATCGAGCAGCAGGAATGGCGGCTCGGCGATCAGCGCGCGGGCAAGCGCCACGCGCTGCTGTTGACCGCCGCTCAGTTGGGAAGGGATGCGGCCAATAAAGTCCTTAAGGTGTACACGATCAAGCATACGGCTCACCCGCACTGATCTGTCGGCAGCCCTCATGCCGCGCATTTCAAGTGGGAACTCAAGGTTCTGCCCAACGGTGAGGTGGGGGAAGAGCGCATAGCTTTGGAAAACAATGCCTTGGTCACGGCGGTAGGAAGGAACAGCTGCTACCGAAGTACCAGCAATCAGGATTTCGCCATGACTGGGCGCCGTGAACCCAGCGAGCAGCATCAGCGCTGTGGTCTTACCCGAGCCACTGGGGCCTAGAATGGTTAGGAACTCACCGCGACGCACGGTCAGCGACAAATCTCTGACCGCGGCGACCGCACCGTACATCTTGGTAACGCCACGAAATTCAATGTGAGCTGGAATGTGGCTTGGGTCCTCAATATGGCCCACTTCACGCGGGGCCGTATTTCTGACGTTTAGGGTCATGGATGCTCCAAAATGACTGCCAGGTTCAAGACTGCCCGGGAGCTCAGTTGCCAAGGGGTGCCGCAGGCGCTCGGTGTATCAACGATCGCCATCCGGCGGCATACAGCGCGACTAGGCAGAGGACGGGAATAAGAATGAGCAGCGATGCCACCGCCGCAATCGTCGGATCGATTTGATGGCGAACATCTTCCCACATCTTCAGCGGCAGTGTTCGGACAGAAAATCCCGCTACCAACGATGTAATCACCACTTCGTCGAAGGAGGCGAGGAACGCGAACACCGCGCCACCAATAATGGCCGGTCTAATCAAGGGGAGAGTCACACGCATGAAGGTTCGTAATGGTCCAGCCCCCATGCTCATGGCAGCCTGTTCCAAACGTCTGTCGAAATTGGCTAACGTCGCCAAGACAATAACGACCACGTAGCTGATAGCACCGATGCTGTGTGCGAGAACTATACCAGTCTTCGTACCAATCAGCCCGAGATTTGCCATCCCGAGATAAGCCGCAATGCCTACGACAATAACCGGGAAGGTGATCGGCGCGAGTATCAGGAAGGTTAGAAGGCTGCGCAGCTGCGGATGGGTGCGGTCAAGCCCGTACGCCGCGAGCGTACCGACGATCGTCGACAGGATGGCGACGACAACGCCGATCTGAATTGTATTCCAGGCGGCATCGTACCAGGACGGGTCGTTGAAAAATGCGCGGTACCACTGCAGCGAAAGGCCTGAGGTGGGGAACGCGAGAAACTTCCCGGCGCTGAACGACATCATGACAACAAGGAGCTCTGGAAACAATAAGTAAAGCATGACCAGCAAAAGGAACATAGCTCCGAACGCTTTGGACCACCGATGATCACTGCTGGCTTTATAGAGTTGTGTCGTCCAGAGCTTAGCCCGCCGAGAAGCGAGAAGCTCGGCGAGATAAAGTTTCAGCACGCCGTACAAACGCAGCCGACACAGCCATGGCTTACGCGGGACTTGTGCCGCGTGAGCCTGCTTTCCGGAAAGATCAAGTCCCAGCATAGACAAAAGGCCAGCAGCAACCGTCAAAAGGATAAAGGCAGATGCAGCGAGGCGCTCTATATTAAAGGATGTTTTGACCTGGGCCGCGATGAACGTCGATAGCATGGCGTCTCCCAAACCGCCGAGGGCGGCCGGAGTGATATAGAAGCCGAGGCAAATAATGAACACCAAGAGCGAGCCGCTGCGCACGCCTGGCCGGCTAAGTGGGAAGAAAACCCGCCAGAAGGAGACAAAAGGCGGTGCCCCCATGCTACGGGCGGCCGCCATTGGTGACTTGTCGATGCTGAACATAACGCTGACGAGAGGCAGGATCATGGTCGGCAGCATTATGTGCACCATGCCAATATAGACCGCCATGCGGGTGTAGATGAGCGGCAGCGGGCTCGAGATGAACCCGACGTTGAGCAGCACGTTGTTGATCAGGCCTCGATCGCCTAGGATCACGATCCACGCATAAGTGCGGACCAAGCCACTGGTCAGATATGGAATGACGACAAGCACTATGAGCGCAACGCGCAGGTACTTTGGCGCAGCCACGATCAGATAGGCCGTAGGATACCCAATAACGAGGCAGATCGCCGTGGCCACGACGCTGATCTCGACGGTTTGGTAGAGTACGCGCACGTTTGCCGACTGCCCAAAAAAAGCTTGATAGTTGACAACCGAGAATGCCGGCGCGTTGAAACTGCTTAGGAAAAGCTGAGTGATCGGTATGCCGAAGGCGATGATCAGGATCGCGAAAACCGGGAAGGTGAGAACGATGGGCATTCGCCCCAGTTTCCGAAACATCTCAAGCCGCTTTCCCTTTTTTGTATCATGAGCCTGGCGCAGCTTAACCATGAAGCAAACCGCCTCCCGTCGTGGGCATGGTCGGAATAACTGTTGTCCCGAAGCGCATGACCACTCAGTGTGCACCTATTTGCGCGTTGTGCCGATACAGACCAATGATCCTTTAAGAACTTTGTGGCGGCAGCGAGCCGCCATGCCGGCTCTTCGTCTCTGACGGAAATACTAGCTGAATTTCAGCGAAGGATCCATTCGTTCCAGCGCTGCATCAGGCGCTCGTTGTTCGTTAGACCGTCGGATCCAACCTGGGTATACCACTCAATATTTACCGGAATAGAATTGGCCATGTAGTCAGGATAGCTCGTAAGTTTTGCACCTACCTCCTGCGGCATCATCTTGTAAGCCTCAAGGTTGGTTGGGCCGAAGGCCACGAGCTTGCCGAATTCTGCCTGACGGTCTGCGCGAGTGGCAAATTCTATGAACTTCTGTGCGTTCTGCACATTGGGGCTACCTTTGGGGATCACCCAGTAGTCACAGAACAATTTGGCTCGATTCCGGTTAATTGCGATAGGGACTCCTTCATCAATTAACACCTGTGCGCGCCCATCATAGCAACTTCCCAGTTCAGCAGCTTGGTCGCGAATCATCTGCTGATTTTCCGACCCAGATTCCCACCATTTACGAACATGCGGCTTGATTTTGTCCAAACTTGCAAAAACGCGGTCAACATCCATCGGGTAAAGCGCATCCGGAGCCACACCGTCGGCCAACAGAGCTTCTTCCCAAGGACCTTCGGTTCCCCATGCTCCGGACTCAAGGGTCCGTATCCCAGGAAATTTGGCGACATCCCACAAATCGGCCCACGAGGTCGGCTGAGGTCCGCCAGCCTTGAATTTTTCGGTGTTGTAAAAGGTCAACACAGAATAGAATAATCCGCTGACTCCGAAAGGCTTCCTGCAAATCTCTACCAGGCCATCTATATTTTCTTTTTTGTAAATGGAGTAATCGATCTCCTCTAGGTAGCCCTTGCTGGCCGCGATGTGGGCGCTTACCGCATCTAGACCGCAAACGTCTACAGTAACGTTTTTTGTGGTCACCATCAATTCTATTTGCGACAACGTAGCATCGTCAGTAATAGGAGACACATTGATACCGGTCGAGGTTTGAAATGGCTTCACATAAGCCTCGATGTTCGCCTTTCCCGTATCTCCGCCATAGAGCGTCACGCGCAACTCCTTAGAGGATTGAGCCGAAGCTGGGCCACTCGTGGAATTCAAAGCGCCCAAGATAAGAGCGGACGAACTCACCTGAATAAGACGACGACGATTCAGAATAAGGCTCATTGTACTGTTCCCTTGCTTGGTTCCTATGGCCAGGACTGGCTGGAACTGATATTTTTTTTGATGTACTATGAAGTTCAAAAGAGTTCTCAGCCAATTTGAGGCGTTTCTCGCCGAAGTTCTGTCCGGCATCCCAAACATGGGAAATCTTAATCCGAACTCCCTCGACGTCGCGCAACCGAACGCTACTGTTCTAGCCCAAACTCCACCGGAAACTGCGTTGGTAGGAGTGAAGTTAAGGCCCGACCTTCGCCTCCACCAATTCCCCTGTACGCAGTTGATAAAGTCATGCGGCATAGATCGCCAATGTCGTAAACGGGTAGCTTGGCGAAACTGCGGATAGACGGTGCGACCAAGGAGAACGCCGTACATTCCAGGAGTACTGCGCTGACTTGAGGATGTTCGGCGCGGAGGCGGTCCAAGGAAGCAATGACTTCTTTTTCAAGTGCCGCTGCGTTCGTTAGTTGTGGTGTGTCTGTGATCTGGCTTTTCGGCATGTATGGCCGGTTCAACTCATCCAACACCTTGCTGCCTTCAATACCCCCAATGACCACGCGCGCCCTGTCATTTTGAGGGTTGAGCCCAAGTAACTCTACCGAGCAATGTCTCGCATCGGCGGTCAGGACAGCCAGCTTGGCGTCACGTGGCAGTTGTCGAAGCAGCATTGGGGCTAGTAGTAGACTAGACATCACGACCGGAACGCGAACTGAAGCAGCCACCGCATTCTGATGGCGAACAAAAAAACCGCAGTCTGAGGTAATTGCTGCGGCGCCTCGGTTCACCAAGCGTCGGGCAGCGACAATACAGGCTCCCTCGATGCCTGGATTGCCCCGTATCACGTCCTCCGCCCAGGCTCCAGCGACTACTTCCGAAATAAGAGGAACCCCACCGTAGAGCTCCACATTCTCAGGGTGGGGCTCGGGAGACTCGCGTGGTGTTGCACCCTGTTGCAATTCCAGAATGCCCAGAGCACCAACGATTTGAGAACCCATTCATTCACCCAATTGTAAAGACCGTCGCGGGAACAATTCTCGCGCAGAACCTGAGGTCAGCCAATCACAAAAAGCTTCCGAGGCGCCTTCGTTAGTACCTCCACTCCGGTCTCGGTAACCCGGATGCTCTCGCTGACTACGCAGCCAAAATCCTCCTCGACCCATGAGCCGAGATGCAGGTGGAATGTCATGTTAGGCTGCAAGATTGTACTGTCGCCCAGTTTGAGGCTGGTCGACTCCATCCAGTCGATACCGATCGCGTACCCGGCGCGCGAACGTTTTTCGAACCCGAGTTTTTCCGTGGCACTGTGGATGACCTTTGCTACTTCGCCGCTAATGGCTCCACCTCGAATAGCGTTCAGCCCAGCCTCCAAGCCTGCGAGCTGAGCCTCATGCATACGCCGCAAGCGATCGGATGGCTTGCCAAGAGAATATGTGCGGCAGATGGGAGCGTGATAGCCGTGCCGGACCCCGGCGACCTCAAGATTTATCTGCGATCGCCTTTGAAAAGAGTCTTCGCTCCAAGTGGTGTGCGGGTTTCCGACGCGCGAGGTTGCAGCCAGGTAGACTGCTGCTATTCCCGTTCCGACATAGCCATTTGCTCCGCGAGCAAGGGCTCCCACGATCTCTGCAATGGCATCAGCCTCCCTGACGTCAGGACGCATCACCTCTGAGGCACGAAGAACCGCGGCGTCGGATATAGCTGCCGCCTGGCGCATGACTTCAATTTCTAGGTTCGACTTGAGCGTACGGATTCGCTCCACTTCATGTGAAAAGTCCTTGATTCGACTATGTGGGAGGCGAGTTTTGAACTTTTCAACAGAATTGACCGTTAAGTTGCATAACTCCAAGCCGATTGCTGCCTTGCCAAGGCCCAGCTCCAGCAAAAAGTCAATAACGGCGTCGTACCCGTTAATGTTGGGATTCCCCACAAACTCCTC
The DNA here is from genome assembly GCF_040323635.1 of Mesorhizobium sp. M0037. Classification (NCBI taxonomy): domain Bacteria; kingdom Pseudomonadati; phylum Pseudomonadota; class Alphaproteobacteria; order Hyphomicrobiales; family Phyllobacteriaceae; genus Mesorhizobium; species Mesorhizobium sp. M0037. The sequence goes on from NZ_JAMYVB010000020.1 coordinate 20,760, forward strand.
AGAGTAGCTGATTATGTTGTCGCGATCTAGGTAAGCCTCTTGAACTGCGACAGCGACGTCCAGCCAACGCAGAATGAAAACGGGCTCTTCTTGCGATAGCAGGACAATAAGGCCGCGCAAGTCACATGGAGCGATCGCGCCCGTCAGGTAGGTGATATGAGGGCTCTCAGTGATCATAACCGCAGTGATATTGCGCTCAGTCATCTTCGTTTTAACCGCAGTGAGCCTGCGCATGTATTCTGAGCGGGGGAAAACCTGTGGGCCCTTCACTGCCATACAGAACTACCTCTCATAAGCCTGCCTAGGCTACCGCCCACAGCAAGCCTTCCGCGACTGTTACAACGGCACACCGCTTGCCAACGTTCGCTGCACATGGGATCGAACATTCGAAGGCCGGCGGCGTGCTGTCAAATGCAGTTTTTGTATCGTCGCCATCTGTAAGCGAGATGGACTCGGGAGGGCTGTCCCTTCCAACTCAATCTTCTTGTGGCAACGCCGAAGCCATTCTCCTCCACCGTCCAGTTAGGACACCTCTCGGCATTGGCGTAAGGAGGGCACCGCGTCAACATTCGGCATCATGCTAGCCTGGGCCCTGCACGTCGGCGAACGTGCCGGCTTGCCGACGAGTGGCCTATTTTGCGGTTCCATCAGTTCACCCTGCGGCCCACCCATGACTTCGCCGCTCAATAAGTCGATGTGGTGATCTCAACGCAGCGGAGCAGTTCTTCGGTGCCGCGCCATCGTCCCTCGAGACGGGCACGAAGGTTGTCGGCTATGAAGCCGACCATATTGCTCACCTCACGGCGTTGGACCATCTCCAGTACAGCAGCCGAGTTCCGCAGCACCGATGGTGGAGATGTGGCCCAAGCCGTGCTTCTTTAGCCAGCCGCCACTTCTCGCTGGCACAAGCAAGGCGAACGGATCCATACCACCAAATGCCCTTTCCGGTCACCAGTTGTTAGGCACCACGCCGTAATGCATGCAGGCCCACATCTCAGCTCTGCGATGCGGCCTTGTTGACCGAGGCGGACGCCTTCATGCGCATCGGACCCCGGAGGCCGCGGAATGGTTTCTATTAGGACCACCGCAGCGACGTCACGACGCGCATGCTCCATCGCATTGAGATCGTTGAAGGGGGGACCTAGTTGAATTTTGCCGACTGCGTCCTCCGACAGGAACCGCCGGTCTTCAGCGCCAACCTAGTGTTGACCGTGATAAGCCTTGATGATCAAGATCATCCTAATCTGCTGCTGGGCGTGACGTGCCGCCAATGCGATGTCGACGAATTCCTAGCCGCCTGCGCCCTAGGCGGTGTACTTGAAAATTGTGGGCCCAGCGCGTAAGCGGCCAGCGCTTCGGCGAGCGCCCGCACTTGGCAATATCCGGAAAATGGTGAGTGTCCATGCCGACCGGCTGGCGCCCCTTCCTTCGTCCATGTGCTTGTGTATGCTCTCCCGCTCTGGTGGTCGCCACGCAGTCAGCCCATACTGCGCCCCACGCGCAAAGCTGCCCCCGCAGGTGGGCGCGTGTGGCAAGCCACTTCGCGCCCGTTTGCTATCTGCACCAAAGACGGCACGGAAATTCGGCAATGTTCGACTGCGCGCAGGCAACGCGGATGGAACGCACACCCACCCGGCGGGTTGCTCGGACTTGGCACCTCGCCCTCGACGGCAGCCTGGAGCCGAACCTGCGTGGGATCGGGCACAGGTGCCGCGGCGATCAGCGCCTCGGTGTACGGGTGGATCGGCTTGGCGAAGAGCGCCTCGCATGGGGCGAGCTCGACGATCCGCCCGAGATACATCACAGCCACGCGGTGGCCGATATGCTCGACCACGCCGAGGTCATGGGAGATGAAGACGTACGCGATGCCCATCTGCTGCTGGAGATCCAGAAGCAGATTCAAAATCTGCGCCTGCACGGAGACGTCAAGAGCTGACACAGCTTCGTCAGCAATGATGAGCGAGGGCTGGAGAGCAAGCGCCCGCGCAATGCCGAGCCGTTGCCGTTGCCCTCCTGACAACTCGGACGGAAGCCTGTCCATCATCTCAGGCGACATGCCGACCTTATGGAGCAGGTCCGCGGCAAACGTTCGACGTTCCTTGCGGCTGAGGCGCTCGAAATTCTCCACGGGTTCGGTGATGATCCTTTCGGCGCTAAGGCGTGGATTCAGCGAGGAGTAAGGGTCCTGGAAGACCATCTGCATTCGTCGGCGCCAGGCGCGAAGCGAGCCCTTCTTAAGACCAGCAATGTCGGTGCCCTCGATTAGCACGCGTCCAGCCGTTGGCTCCGTTAGTCGCATCAGGAGCCGCGCCACGGTGGATTTGCCGCAACCGGATTCGCCGACGATGCAAAGCGTCTCGCCCGCCTCGACTGAAAAGGAAACATCCTCCACCGCCCTGATCACCGGAATGGTCTTCTTCAGAAATCCAGCAGCGAGCGGATAATGCTTGGTCAGATTGTCGACTTGCAGGAGAGGAAAGTTCATGCGCCCATCACCTCTTCGGCGCGCCAGCAAGCTGCGGTGTGGCCTGAGCCGACATCGCGCAGAGCGGGTGTCTTCTCGCGGCAAATGTTTATCGCAAAGGGGCAGCGAGGGGCAAAACTGCAGCCGACAATAGGTTCGCGCAAACATGGCACGATGCCGGCAATTTCTGGAAGGCGGCGCTGACGGCCTCGCCGCCGATCAGGCACCGAGCGCAGGAGGCCCTGAGTGTAGGGATGCGCTGGACGCGCAAACAAATCTATCACGCTCGCTTGCTCTACGATCCGGCCGGCATACATAACGATCACCCGTTGGCACGCTTCGGCTACAACTCCTACATCATGAGTGATCAACATGACGGCCGCTCCCGTGCGCTCTTTGAGATCTACGATCAGCTGCAAGATCTGTGCTTGGATGGTGACGTCAAGCGCGGTCGTCGGCTCGTCAGCGATCAACAGTTCCGGCGAGCAGGCCAGGGCCATGGCGATCATGGCGCGCTGGCGCATGCCGCCCGACATTTCATGAGGATAGTTGCTGACGCGACGCTCGGGGTCCGCGATGCGGACGAGACGGAGCATCTCTTCAGCTTTCTTCATGGCCGCCGAACGGGACGCTTTCGTGTGGATCTGCACCGCCTCGGCGATCTGGTGGCCGACCGTATAGACCGGATTCAGGCTCGTCATCGGCTCCTGGAAGATCATGGCGATCTGGTCGCCACGGATCTGTCGCATCTCTCGATCGGACAGCTCAAGCAGGTCGCGTCCCTGGAAGCGAACCTCGCCGCCGACGGTCCTGGCGGTCTGCTTCGGCAGCAGGCGAAGGATCGAAAGGGCGGTGACGCTCTTCCCGCATCCGGATTCGCCTACGACGCCCAGCGTCTCGCCTTTCTTCACCTGGAAGCTGATGCCGCCGAGGGCACGAGTGACGCTTTCTTCGCCAAAGAAATGCGTTTCGAGGTTTCGCACGTCGAGAAGCAAGTCGTTCCCTACAGTTTGATGCATCATGTTAGCGCCTCTGCTTGGCGCGGGGATCGAACAAGTCGCGCAGGCCGTCCCCGAGCAGGTTAACGGCAAGGACTGTGACCGCAAGGCAGATTCCGGGGGCGAAGATCGTCAATGGAGCAATGGCGAGATACAGGCGCGAACTGGCGATCATGTTGCCCCAGCTCGGAATATCGGGCGGCACGCCGACGCCGAGGAAGCTCAGCCCCGCCTCCGTCAGGATCGCGTTGGCGCAGACGGTAGCGCCCTGGACCATGAGCGCCGGAACGGTGCTCGGCAGGATATGTCGCCACAGCAGTTTCGGCAGGCGCGCCCCGCCGCAGAGCGCGGCCTCCACATAGGGACGCTCGCGAACCCCCAGAACCACAGAACGAACCAGCCGCGCGACGGCTGGCGTCTCAGGGATTGCGATGGCGACGATGAGGATGCCGATCCCCGATCCTGTCAGAGAAATGAGCGCAATCGCCAGCAGAATCGTCGGGATCGACATAAGGCCGTCCATGACCCGCATGACGACATTGTCGAAGCTGCGGCTGTAACCTGCGATGACACCGATCAGGAGCCCGACCGCGGCCGCGCTTGCTGCCGACAGCAGCCCGACCAGGAGGGAGATCCGGGCGCCGAAGATGGTTCGCGCAAACACATCCCGGCCCAGATTGTCGCTCCCGAACCACATCTCGGCGGACGGCGGCTGGAGGCGCTTGAATGGATCTATGTTCACCGGATCGCCGGCGTAAAGCGGGGCGGCCAGCGCCAGAATGATGAGGAGCGCCAACAGGCCGCCGCCTGCAGGGACGAGCGGATGCCGCCTTGCCAGACGGGCAAGATCGGATAGGTGGAACCGACCCATCGGCTGGGCTTCAACTGGTGCGGAGAGGAGCGTCATATCAGTACCGGATGCGGGGATCGATCAGCGTGTACGCCAGATCGACCGTCAGGTTGATAAGAACGTACAGACCCGAAGTCAGGATGAGCACACTTTGGATGATCGGATAGTCGCGGTTGTTGATTGCATCCACGACCAGACGTCCGATACCGGGTATGTTGAACACAGTTTCCGTGAGGACAACCCCGCCGATCAGGTAGGCGAAGCTTATGCCGATGACGGTCAGGATGGGGACCCCGGCATTCCTCAAGGCATGGTGGAAAAGCATGGCATAGGATGAAGCGCCTTTGGCAGCGGCCGTTCTCATATAGTCTTCCGACAGGACCTCGAGCATGCTTGCCCGCGTAACCCGCGCGATGAATCCGATATAGCCAAGACTTAGGGGCACTGTGGGCAGGACCAGATGCGCGAACCAAGGCACGAGGCCGCTAACGATCGGCTTATATCCCTGGACTGGTAGCCAGTGTGTTTGGATAGCGAAGAAATAGACAAAGAAATAGCCGATGACGAAGACCGGGACTGAATAACCAAATGCCGAAAAGGCAGCGAGCAGGCGGTCGACGAGGCCGCCCCTTCTCCAGGCGGCAAGGATGCCAAAAGAGACCCCGACCGTCACTGAAAGCATCATCGTCAGGATCGACAGCGAAAGAGTCGGCTCAAGCCGCTGCGAGATGAGCTCGACCACCGGTCGTCCCGCAAAGATCGAGGTGCCGAAGTCGCCGCTGAGCATGTCGCGGACCCAACGTATGAACTGAACCGGCAGGGGATCGTTCAGGCCCAGCTGCTCGCGGATGTCGGCGATCACCTCCGCCGAGGCCGATCTGCCGGCGATAGTCGCCGCAGGGTCGCCGGGTGCCAGCCTGAGCAGCAGGAAGACGAAGACGCCGACCATCGCCATGACGGCGATAGCCGAGACCAGCCTGCGAAGAATTTGGACCATCGCGCGTCAGACCTTCTGCATGTTCCACATGGGGACTGTGTCTGCCAGGCCGATGAGGCCAGTAAGCGTCTTGCGGCGCGCGATTGGCGTTACAACTTGGCCTAACAGAACCTCGGGAACATAGTCCCACCATATCGCCTGCATTCGGCGGGCCAGTGCCTTGCGCTCCTCAACCGATTCGACCTCCGCCCATTTGATGCGAAGAGCTTCATATGTTTCGTTCTGCGGCCAGCCAAACCAACCTTTTTCGCCATTCATGGGCAGAGTGCAACTGGTGACAACCATGCCGAGACTTGTTTCAGCTTCGATAGTTATGAAGATGTTCCAGCCACCGTCCTCAATAGAGCCCTTGTTCGCGCGACGGACGACAAGCGCCCCCCAGTCACTCGGCGCGAGCTCTGCATTAACACCTACCTTTCGTAGTGTGGCTGCCAAAAACTGAGAGGCATTGCTCGCCTCTGCCCAGTCAGTGGGCTGCAGGATGACAACTCTCTCGCCCGCATATCCCGCCTCCCTGAAGAGTTGCCTTGCCTTATCTTCGTTGTTGCCATTTCTGAACCATCCCGTATTTTCGTCGTTGGAAAACGGCGTTCCGTTCCCAAACATCGATGTAACGATGCGGAAGTACTTCGGATCGCCATAAGCAGCGAGCATCATTGCCTCTTGATCGACCAAATGAAGTATCGCTAAGCGCGCCTTCGCGTTATCGAATGGCTTTTGGGAACAGTTCATGCGTATGAACATGTCGCTCCCGCTCCTATCCAGAACTTGCAGCTCAAGGTTGGGATCGCTCTCGATAACCGGAAATAGATCCACCGGCGGCGTTGACAAGAAATCAACCTCACCTGCTTGTAAAGCAGCGAGAGCAGTCTGTTGATCTCCGATCATTTCCAAGATGACACGATCGACCTTTGCGATCTTCCCCCCCGCTAGACCATCGGGCGCCTCGAAACGTGGTACGTATTTCCCGTTGCGGTCGTAAGTGAAGCTCGCGCCCGGCTTAGCGCGAGCGTGATTGAACTTGAAAGGCCCCGACCCGATATTTGCGGTCACCTGGTCCGTTGGAGAGAGACGGGCGTCGCTCTCGCGCATGATAAATGGACCTTGGAAACACATGATATCGATGAGAGCCCCCAGCGGTTCCTTGAGTGTAATTGTGAAAGTCTTGTCATCTTTTATTGAGATGTCCTTGGCTCGTTCTAGTAGCAACTGCCCGCCTGGGGCAATTTGGCCCCACCGGCGGATCGAGGCCACACAATCTGCCGCCGAAACAGAGGTGCCATCGTGCCACCCCAGACCATCGCGGAGCTGGAAGGCATAGGTCTTCTTATCACCCGATGCACCCCACTTTCCTGTCATCTGGGGGTGCGGGATAAAGTTCGAGTCGACCCCGAACAGCGTGTCGTACACAGCTAAGGCATGATTAAGGGTGGTGGTTGAAGTCGAAAGGACCGGGTCGAACACACTGAGGCTACCCATCACCATGCGGACCACCCTGTCGGGGGTTGGTGATGTTTGACCGCGAAGGATGGAAGGGGTTGACAACACCGTTCCGAAGGCCAAACCGGTCTTCACAAGCCCTCGTCGAGAGATTCTCATGCCTTCGGCCCTCGCTTTAGCCCAGGCGAGCGCGGATCCAAGCCGTGGACCGACCCCCACCCGCTAGCTAAGATATTGACGTTCAACCCCAGGCGGAGCCGCTCGGAATTTGCGACATCCAACGTCAGGTCCACCAGAGAACAAGATCCGGGCGAGCAAAACCGAAAAAGCTGTTAAGCACCAAGCGACGCTTTCCGTTGCCTGATTGACCGGTGACTCCGTGAACGAAACCGCCATCGATCACGCCGATATCCCCCGCCCTGAGCTGGAAGTCGCGACAAGGGACGCCCTCGAGATAGGCTGCCGAATAGGGATAACCCGTAGTCTCCACACCTTGAGACTTTCGATCGGTGGATGTCGGCTTGTGGCTCCAGAGCCGCAGATTGCCACCTTCCTCGGGCATGCTGGGATAGAAGTTGAGTGCTGTGACGGTGTTGTGCGCCACCGCAGAAAGCTCGTAATCCTTGCCAGCACATAACACTTGAGCGACGTCGTCGTGGGGGTCCAAGGAGAACGTGCCGCTGCCAGACCAACTTAGAGCGCGACAAACATTGGCCTGACCGTGCTCCGAACGGGCCAGCCGCAATTCAATGCCCTGTTTGCTAAGGTCGCGCTTCAACGCGTCGAACAACGCTCGGACCGGATCAACCAGATTCTCAAAAAGGGCGTGGACGTAGGGTCGCACAGTTTCCGCCTCTGCGAAATATGTGGCTGCATCCTTTCTATAGTGGGATGCCCCGACATATTGTCCGGGGACGCCATCCTTGCGCTCCTTCAGACCGGGACTGCAGCTGAAGTTCGCGGTGATCACCTCGGCCAGTTCGGTGCTGAAAGCTTGCCTAATGTGAAGAGCGGTGATCTGACCCTTCAGAACTAAGATGATGTCCGCAGTGCTGATCGAACCGGTTCGTTCTCGGATCGTAACTGGCGAGGTGGCTGGGGCTTTGGATACTTGATTAGTTTCCATTAGCTTGCTCCTTTAGTGCGTGCTCAAGGATTGCGATGCCCTGATCGAGTTCGTCATCGGTGATGGTTATCGGTGGGAGGACTTTGATGACGTCGCGATTTGGTCCTGAAGATTCGATGAGCAGGCCATTTTCGAACGCGACATCGTGCACACGGCCGACAACGGCCTGCGAGCGGCACTTGAGGCCGGCCATCAGACCCCGGCCGCGCTTTTGTTCGATGCACTTGGGAAATTTCGCAACGAGGTAATCGAGGTGTCTTTGCAGTTTGGCGGCGGTTCGCTCGACACCAGCAGTAAACTGCCCGTCTGACCACATTTTGCACATAGCCCCTGCAGTCACGAAGGCGAGATTGTTGCCTCTGAAGGTCCCGCTATGTTCTCCGGGATTCCAAACATCCAGGGCGGGCCGAATCAGAACAATGGAGAACGGGCTTCCTGATCCGCTGAGAGACTTTGAAAGGCATATGATATCGGGATCAATGCCCGCGAACTCAAATGAGAAGAACTCACCCGTTCGTCCTGCGCCCGCTTGGATGTCGTCGACGATCAAAACAACGCCGTGCCTGCGGCAAATGCCCTGAATTTCCATGAGCCAAGCTGCGGATGCAGTGTTCATGCCGCCTTCTGCCTGGATGGTCTCCAGGATGATTGCGGCGGGCTTTTCAATGCCGCTGCCTGGGTCGCCCAATACGAAGTCTATGTAGGTCGCGGAATCGAAATCTTGGTTCGGGTATTGGTCGTAGGGGACACGGATCACATCGTGGCGAGCAACACCGCCCAATTCCCTAGTCGATGCCGAACCTGAAACCGCCAGAGACCCAAGCGACATGCCATGAAAGGCATTTGTGAACGCCATGACGCTCGAGCGGCCAGTATATTTTCGGGCCAGCGCCAGCGCCGCTTCGTTAGCATTTGTCCCAGTCGGCCCAGGAAACTGTATCTTGTACGAAAGCCCCCGAGGCTTCAGGATGGAATCCACAAACGTTTCAATAAATTCGCGCTTTGCCACCGTATACATGTCAAGAGATAGGAGGATGTTCTCGCCACCGAGATATTCAACTGCAGGTTTAACGATATTGGGGTTGTTGTGTCCGTAGTTGAGGGCGCCGGAGCCTACGAGAAAATCGATATGAGGCTTACCGCCTTCGTCCCAGATTGTCGCCCCGAGAGCCCTCTTAAAGACTGCAGGAAACGACCGCCCGTAGCGACGAACGTTAGACTCATGAGCCGTAAAAGCGTCGGTGTTCATTTGGGGTCCCTGTGTAAGCGTCGCGTTCAATAGAGAGCGATTAATGCCTTTGGTCGGTCGTTTTTCATTCCACAAGAAGACCACGCAGTCCGAGCGAAAATCTGGTTGTGGCGGATCTAGGCGCTGCGTTTTGTCTGCTGCACAGCTGCACTTCAGACCGGTCCTGCGCCGGCTCGTATGCTGATGAGGTTACTCTGAGATCTCCAGCGTAGTTACGTTGCACTGCATCCCGGTCGGTGAATACGTTTACACGAGCTCGTCTCTAGAGTTGTCCGACAAGCGCCGACTACCGGCGTCTGCTCCCTCAGACGGCAGTCGAATCAGTAAAAAACGCTGCTGTCACATCACAACCGACCAGTTGATCACAGGTCGTGCTCTAGGAGCCAACCAACCTTCCAAACATTCCTATCCCCCTCGGAAAGCGTCCGGAGGGCCGCTGCAGATACGGAGCGTAAAACCCTGCCGAGAGCATCGGATGATCAGGAGGCAACGTGGAGAACCCCCCAGCTGCACCTCGGCAATTTTTCGAGGAACAAAGACAAACTTGAACCGCGATCGAATCGAATTCAGTGGTAGCGTAATCCCAGGTCACTTCGACGTCTTCAGCGATTTCGTGAATAGCAATGAAATCATAGGCGCCGAATCGGTTAGGCACGATCGCTAGATTTGGATTGCAAGAATGATTCGAAAGGACAGCGGGCTCCTCGAATGTAGCATGGACGTTCCAGTCAATCTGAATGCTATATATTGTTCTCTCTTCCTCAAATCTGTCAATTAGACCAGTCATGACTGTCTCTCCCGGGAGGAAATCACGGGAAGAAAAGACGCCTCGCCCTCGTTCGACTCCGGTATTCTCGATCTTTACTCTTTCCTTATTTAGTGTTCTCGAACATGCAGCGTCATCTTCCAATATAGAATAACCTTTCTTTATTCTATTATTTGGCATAGTGGCTGTCCTTTTCACATATTTAGTTACAGTAGCGAAGCTTTCCGCAATCTGGCCGTTAGGACCCGCGGCATTTGTCGTGAGCAGCTTTTGCGGTCGTCGAGCCCCTATCGATGGCGGGTGGAGGAGCGGTTCGGCAACGAAGAACATTCAACATTTGTGCCAATTCAGCTGGCACGAGCTGAAGCAGCAATTTTGTCGACGCATGACACGAAAAGGCTGCCCAAACGATGCGGCGGACCCGACAAACCCGACACAAATGTCGGAAGTCGGCTGGCGTCCGGTGCCACAACAGCCTCCCATCTCGTATCCGACGGCGATGGCACTGGCGCCTAACAATGTTCTCGGCCGGCGTCGTACCTTGTCGTTTCCGCTGCGAGCTTGACCACTAGCTTTCGACCGGGCGGCGCTGTGGGACCTGGCTCGCCCCCAGCTCGCTCCCGGTCCAGCATCGCACAGACCGACTCTGCGGCGGGGTGATCTGAAGTCGAATAGGGATGGCATAGGCCCATTCGCGAACTCCGTCTGGATGAAGCGCTCTGCCTGCCTAGCTTGGTCTTCTGCGGCCGGATAGAGTTTCGTTCAGGTTCATTTTGAAGTAGGTCGTGTCCCATCAGGTGGTGTAGCTCGGCGGTAGCGAAGCCGCTCACGAGCGCGCCGTTAGTAGCGCTGTAGCGAGCGAACGGCGTGTGGGTGGTCATCGGCGCTTTCCGGTAGGGTTTGGTTGTTGACGCCAACCCATTTCGGAAGGACCACCGATGACCGAAGACATGATGAACCTGCGCACGCTCGTGGAGAAGACCCCGGATGCCGATCTGCTGCGGGAGATGATCGGCTTTGCCGCCGAGCGACTGATGGAAATGGAGGTGGGCGCGGCCACCGGCGCCAGCTATGGCGAGAAGAACCCGCTGCGGCTCGCTCAGCGCAATGGCTACCGCGACCGCGACTGGCAGACGCGGGCCGGCACGGTCGAGCTGCGCATCCCGAATGAGCGATGATCCCCTGATCAGCCTGCCAGCCGTGGCGCGCTGATCAGCCCGGCCCATGCCGGAGAGCACGGCGACTAATGCCGCCAGCTACACCACGCCGCGGGACACGATCTTGAAATATGTAGGACTTCCTGTTGGTGAGTCGCCGTTCGCATGCTCTCGTCAGTGAAAGCATCGACAACGCCAAGAAGGCCAAGCTGTCCCAGCTTGCGTAGTCTCGGTTCAGCGAAGCACCGACGTGGACGATCTCGTCTCGGCAGGGCGAAGTACGAATCCCTTAAAATCTCTGACTTGCAGAGCAGTTCGTATGCCCCCAAGCCAACCTTCTCCCTTGCGTTAAATTCATTGGCTGCAACAGAACTTTCAAATGAATTTACCGAACCTTTGCGGCTGCAGATCGCTAACTAGGGTACGTTCACCCCCAGTGTCAGATCAGGCACCGATGCAGTTGTGCCATGACCTTGGCACAGCACCGAAAATCGGGAGCACAACCAATGGCCAAAAGAGCATTCATCCTCCTTGAGGGTCATTCAAGGGGCAATGGCCTGCTATACGTCGAAGCGGCTAAGCGTCTTGGCCTTTATCCAATCACCTTGTCGACCAATCCTGCTCAGTACGACTATCTCGCGGCGGAAGCGATGGAGGCAATCGCTGTCGATACGGACAATCTCGACGCTCTGATCCGTGAATTTTCCCATTTAGGAGAGATGTATGAGATTGCTGGCATTGCTGGCTTTTCGGGCGAGGATGAGTCCGTCTATGCAACAGTTGGTAAGCTCTGCCGGCATTTTGATCTACCGGGACCGAACCCCGAATCGGTCGAACAATGTCACGACAAATTCATCCAACGTCAGCTTCTCTCGGATGCCGGCATTCCGGTACCGGCTTATCGCTTGGCAGCGAACATGGCGGACGTAGAATGCTCTGCCGCAGAGATCGGATTGCCAGTGATTGTTAAGCCGGCGGTAGGCAGCGGCAGCATGGGTGTTCGATTGTGCCGCGACCTCGACGAGTTGGCTAAACATACGGCCTATTTGTTGGGTGGGCAGCACAAATGGCGATCTTCGCCTAGGATGCTGGTCGAGGAATTCGCAAAAGGTACTTACTATTGGGCAGACACAATGGGAGATCAGATCATTGGAATTGGGACCGCTGACTACGGCCCTCCCCCGCATTTCGTCTGCCGTTCGTGCACCATTCCGGCCCCGCTGACTGATGACGAGCATGAACGTATCGCCGATGCTTCGCTGAGTTGTTTGCGAGCTCTTGGGCTTGGCTGGGGGCCGGCCGGCATCGAATTCCGGTGGACGAAGCGTGGCCCAGTCGTCATTGAAGTTAATCCGCGACTTCATGGCGCGCCCACTCCCCAACTGCTTCAGCTGGCTTACGGTATCGATCTCGTCACCGAGCATATCAACATTGCTACTGGCAAAGAATGCGATTTGCGCAGAAGGCATTCGCACGTTGCGGCCGCGCGGTTCCTAGTTGCTGATCGCGATGGCATCCTTGATATGATCGCCGACGGCAGTCAAGGAACTGCTGTACCGGGCGTTGCCGAGGTAAAATTCTATATTCCACCTAAGACCTCGATCGTTAGGAAAGGCGATTACCGGGACTGGATCGGGCATATTATCGCCACCTCGCCCTGGCACACTCAGGTCGAAGAGATACTCCAACGTGCGGTCGATTCACTCCATTGGTCGATCAAGCATTTTCCGACGGTTGGCGAATAGGCAGGATCAGCTAGTCTGGAGACGTCCTGTGATCGACGAATCGATTGTGATGTGACGGCTGCGTTTTTGGGCAGATTCAACATCGCCCTCGATGGAGGTTGACGATGGGAAGAGCATTTAGCTAGCGTGGATCTTCGGTCGGGGTCTTGAAGACTTCGGACGAGGGCATGTCGGCGCGGCAAGCGGCGGCGCGGGTTGGCGTGGGAGTGTCCAGCGCGATCCGCTGGACTGCGGGCGAAGATCGGCGAACTGGCGTCACGCCCGCAGGGCCGCCGCCCCGCCTCCGGCCTCGATGCGCATAAGCCTTCATCGGGGAGCGCAAGGACTGACGCTGAAAGAGGTGGGAGCGGCTCGTCGCCGAGCAGTCGGTGCGGATCAGCCGCAGCGCCTTGAGCGCTTGGCTTCGCGGCCACGCTGGACATTCAAAAGTCTGCGCACGCCAGCCCCCCCGACTTCCTGAAGCGGCGCCGGGACTGGTTCGAGGGCCAGCTCGATCTCGATCCAGCGAAGCTCGTGTTTATCGATGAGACCGGCCTCCATGTGGTACTCACCTCTCCTGAACCAAGAGACATTTCATGCCGATCTTGGCGGCGACTGCCGCGACATCCGCGTGTGGTTGGACTGCACGCCGCCGACGGTGACGAGCGTATCAGCATTTGATGCTATTGCGTCGGCGATGATGTATTCGAGCTTGCGGAGCTTGTTTCCGCCGAACGCGAGACCGGAGTTGCAGTCCTCGGGTTTGGCGGAGATTTCCACCTTGCCCGCAAGATGCTTGGAGAGGCGGTCGAGCTTCTCGATGGGTGTCGGTCCAAATGTAAGAGGATAACGCTCGAACTTTTCCAGCATTTTTCTCCGGCACACGCGATGGAGCTGAATTAGCCATTCACAATCATTCTAGAGGCGTCTTTGATTTGGCATCACCTGCGTTGTCCGGCGCCAGTCCCACGCTATTCCAGCCTCGTTCGGCATTGAGAATCGCAACCGAACGCCGGCTTGAGAGAGACCAATGCGGTTGGCATTCAAGAACTGTGTCTCCTCATTGTCTAAAATGAGCGCATTGCGGGTCACCAGCTCAACCATAGTATTCCTTCTATTGTCTGCTCAATGTCTATGGTTGCCCCAAAGTTGTGCTAACTTGAGCACTGACCTTGTCATGTCGCCTCAAGGCAGCAGCAGCGATATGGCCAGCATTTCATCGCGCTGGAGCAAATCTGCAGATTCATGCGTCACCTCATCAAGGTCTGGCGGCTCGTACCCTACTTCCTTGCAACTGTCGAAATGCTCAGCCCTTTGGCCAGCTCGGCTAACGCGGCCAGACCGCCAGATCAGAAAGAGCACGCTTGCGAAATACGCCAGCTGAAGGAGCAGCGAACACGCCAGCGACGTGAGGACTACTGTGCCGATGGAATGAGAAGCGAAGTAGACGGTCAGAACGGTGCTGCAAAGGACCATCCCCAGGACGCGACAGAAGGTTCTAAAGGGCAATGCCGTTCTCCTGGATTATCCACCATCATGCAGCGACATTGTCGGCCGCAACATGGGTCTGGCAGTTCTTCGGGCAGACGCGGGCGCAGGCTCCGCAGCCAATGCAGCGGCCAGGATGATCGACGGCCATGATTATGCGATTGAGCTCGCCATCGTCGTCTTCGCCGTCGCAGGCGCGGATGACTTCACCCGCGTCGTCGACGCCATAAAGATGCATGACTTCGCGCGAGCAGACTTTGAAACAGCGGCCGCAGCCGATGCAGGTCGTGCCGTCTATAGCGGCGAGATATTCCGGCATCCATCCGGAGCCGTCGCGGGTGGTGAATGTGCTCCTCATAGTAACTTCTTCATGGCAGCGAGCTCTCTCCTGGCACCATCCAACTCGGCAAAAACGGCCCACGCTTGTTCGGCAACTTCCCCTATCTCGGTCGACTTTCCTGGGAGATCCTCTGCAAGGTCGTGCAATTTCATCTTGCCAATTACCGCGCGCAGCTGAAACTTTCGGACTTTCGTCCCCATCTGATCTAGCTTTGACATAGATCCTTCCCCGAAATCCTTTTGTTCACGCCCGTCCCACTTCGGGATAGGCTTCGATGGCCGCAGTCGGATCGTCGATCAGTTTCGTACCGGCCTCTGCTAGCTGCCTGAGCGTCTTGAAGCGGAACCGGGTGGATGTCTCGACAGAGCGACCCAACCGCCCGGCCGTAAGCGCAATCGTCCGCAGCCCCCTAGCTTTCATGTTTGTCATTGGCGATGTCGTAGACCGGAGCGCTTCTCGACCGCGAGCCCGACGGAGTGTAGAGCAGGTCGAGCCTCCCAGCACGTCGAGCTCGGGATCGCCACCAGCAGCATCGCACGGCGATGCTGCTGGTGGCGATGAAGTTCGCCAGCTGTTCGGCGTCCGATTTGCGTTCCCATGAGCCGTAGGAGACTTGAGCACGGATCAGCCGCACCAGGCATTTGACGAACGGCGTGGCAAGGGCCGCCTCGTCCTCGTTGACAGCCGGGCTGACCGTGGCATCAGACATTTCGCCTTCTCCTCATTTCAGTCCTCTTCCTCGAAGCACGACGTCTGTTTTCTGGGACGCCTACTTCGGGCACACTTGCGCAGCCGACGCCTGGCTCGGCGCCGCTGATTCCACACGATTGATGTCCTCGGCCGACCTTCAACACGTCCTCGGCTCCGAAGTCTTCCACGCGAATTCGCGTCGAACATCGCCTCCGCCGCAATGCCGGAGGCCATGAAAATTCGAGCCTCGATCCTGCTGCAAACGATCGACCAAGTGCTGCATGGACCCTCCATGCTGCGGTCAAGCGAGGGAAATGGACGAATTGGCCAGTAAGCCATTTCGACCAATCACCCTTTTTTATCTTTCTTCCTTGGCCGACTGCGCTTTGGCACCTTCGGGAAACTGTTTTGCTCAGCGGCAAAGAGAGCGCCGCAACAAGCCTTCGCACCCCTGTACTTGGCGAGGGCCTGCAGCAAATCCCGCAGATGCTGCTCTTTCAATTCGGCTGGGATAGGGTCCGGACGGTCCAGCGACGTCAGTGCCAGTTCGACCAACTCGATCGCGCGATCATTGTTGCCGTTCTCGTGATAGTACCGGGCGACCGCGGGATAGGACCGGAACTTAGGACTGGCGCCTTGCGGGGGATTCAGCGCCAGGATGTGTTCGGACAGCTCCTTGCCCATCGCGAAGCGCTCAGCAGGGGGAAGGCGCGAATGGTCATTGGCCGGATGGAAAAGTTGGTCTAGCGCCGAAACCATCCAATCCTCGGCATTTTTGTCGATCGCGTCGCGGACCAATTGCCGCATCACGGGCAAGCCGGTCCACATGTCTTGTATTTTGTGAAGCAACAGATGCGCATGAGCCAGGCGGAAATTGAGGTCGTCCGGCATCAAGGCAATGCCCTCTTCGATAGCCCAGAGCGCTGTCTTCCAATCTTCCAACTTCACCGCCGCCCAGAACCTGTCATCGATCGGCTTCTTCAACGCTTGTCCGCGCGCCAGGGGTTCGCTTGTTGCGATCCGCTCCTGATCGGCCGCTTTCGCTTTGTTGCTGGTACGCCAGCTGCCCTTGAGCACTTTCGGCAAAACCTCACCTAGTTGGCTCGGATGACCGATAAAGGCGATGCAGCCGTCTCGCTCGACTACGAACGAGGTCGGAAGCCCGACGCAAAAGCTGGGTTCCCTCCAAAGCTTCTTCATTTCGCCTGTGAGGTCGAACCCAATCCGATAATTCAGATCCGGGCACTTTTCGACCAACCACGCATCCAACTTGGTCCGGGCCTCGACGGCCGTTTGAGCGTCTTCATCAGCCGCGATCCCGACGACCTCAAGTCCGCTGTCCTTGTATTTCTCCTGTACCCGCATCAGCTCGAGCATCTCCGCCGCACATAGTTCGCACCAAGTTGCCCAAAATTCGACGATATAGACTTTGCCGGGCTGGAAGTCCGCAAGGGGCTCGCCACGCAGCCAGTCCTCCACTTTGATCGAAGGAGCCGGTGACCCCATCCGCAACATCATCTTCCCCTCCAAAGCTGTTGACAAAGGTTGCGTGACCTTATGGGCAAGCTTGTTTCCCTTTGAGACCGTGGCACGAGGGTTCAACGAAGGGAGAGCATCGCTCGTCTTGCGCATCTGCGTGCATTCAGCCTTCACTCAGTGTTGCTGAAAGTTAATTCGCAAAGGTCGTGCCAACGCGCTCGGCGTGCAGTAAATGCTGATTATACTTAAAAAGCTTCCGGGGCGCTCAGATAGCCGGGTGTACTAGTCGCGACAGTGTTTTCTGCCATTGTCATGTCTTGGACACGCATCACCCGCTTCGCGTCGGCACAGAAGCGTGGCCCGGACGTCTCGACATATAGGGGACGAACAGATGGACATCATAACTGCGTTGGCTAGCGCCAGCCACGTCATCATCGTCCGCCTCAAGCCTTGCTTGAGCTTCTTGCCGTTCCGGTCGCTCAGCGGAACGCCATTGCAATTGCAGGGGCCGCTCCCTCCGAGCATCGCCTCTGCCCTACCTCTTCCGCTTTGCGCTTGAATGCCTGGCTCGCAACGCGTCGGCATGTGCCGGGCCGGTGAACTCTCCCGGATTCCTGCTTTTGTTGTTCTGTATCCCCGTGCACAGGTCCCACAGGGACTGCCTGGTGCGAATGTGAGCGTTGTCGAAATTTGACCAGCCTCAAGGCCGCTCCGTCGCCACGCGGTGGGCCGGGCAGACTAGAACGCTGAAGATGCGGCCGCCCTCGCCGCTGACGCGGCTACCATCCCAGGGCGATGACACGTGATTGATGCCACCGTTCGCGCGCCGACGGCCGGCAAGAGCCCGACCGTCGGACTCGAAGGTCGGTGCGTTGGCCGCTGCACGATCGTTGCCGTGTTCCGTTCCCGGCCAGTGGTGAAGGAAATCGTGAACGCCAACACGTTGAGTCTACGGTACGAACGCGGCCTGCCGCGCTGAAACCGCTCTCTTCTCGACCTGACGCGGCTTGAGTATCGGTGTTTTGAGCGCATGAGGACGCCTGGGCTTCTGCCCGACCGTTTGTTTGCGCGCTACGGCTTGTCTGGGCGAGCAGACACCGAGCGCGTAGAGGCGTCCGGGAATGTTCTTCGCTATGGCGTCTGCAAGTTGCTCGTGAGCTTCCCGAAACCTGCGCGTTCCCGCCACCTTTTCCGACTTCGCATCAGGCCAGGTGAGTAGAACGAAAAGCAACGCTGCTGCCTCAGAACCAGTCAGCGAGCCAAAAAGAGCGGGTATGGCGGCTTGCCAACTATCCATCTCGCGACACCGCCGAAGAGCCGCTCACGCAGCCGGCGATTGCCACAAGCGCGCATGACTATCATATCGGCAGACGTGTCGACTGCGTGCAGCGCGAGCACCGCGGCTGCCGATTTTCCGGCGCTCGCCAGCAGGTCAACCGACACCCGAGCACCGTGCCGAGTGAGATACGCATCGATATCAGCTCCCGGCTCGGTTCCATTTCCGGTGCAGGTCGCCTCCGGATCCACTAGTGAGACGCGAGATTCCTCAGCACTGGATAGCAGATGCAGCGCTTCCCGAATCGAACGGGACGCCTCGACTCGCGAATCCCAGCCGACCAGCACATGCCGTGGAGACAGAGTCGCCTCAGCGCCCTCCGGCACGACAAGCACCGGCTTTCCGGTGTCGAACAGGGCTGCCGTTGGTAACAGAGCTAGTGTGTTGAAGTGCGCGGCCGACGATTGTCAGATCATTGCAGAGCGCCCGGTGTCGCACCGCGTCACCGATGCTGGCCTGATCGCATTCGCAATATCGACATCATAGCACCGCCACGTTTCAGCAGTTTGTGGATTTCCCTGGATGTTTTTTCCGAACTGGCCGTGTCCTGTGAAAATCTCTTTGCCTGTACCGTTGTTCCAGTGCGGCAATGGCGTGTGCGCGTTGTCCAGGCCACTCGGGGATGCCACCGCCTAGCGGCCGAGGCGACCATCACGAGCGGCGGAGGCGACATCACCAGTACGGAAAGATACGCGCCGACTTCGGCACACAAGCCGGCAGCTGTCCTGACATCCTGATCGGAGTGGTCAACTCCCGTCACACTGAGTACGCTTTTGAAGGCCATCTGACTGCTTCTTTCTAGGTATGTCGTATCTGTAGGCGCGTTTCGAAGCCGCAAGACTTGCCCTCAGCACGATAAAGATGGGGGTGGCACTACATCGGTTCGCTGTTCAGCCGTCCGGCCACTCGAGCGAGTGGCAGCGCACCGATGCCTATTCACCGTCAGCTTCAGGCTCAACGTCCGCCTCCTCCAGCGAGTAGCCGTCGGACCTGATGGTTCGAATGACGATCCCGGCCGACGTCCTCTCCAGCTCCTTTCTGATCCGGCTGATATGGACATCGACGGTGCGTTCACCGACATGGATCTTTTCCCCCCAAGCTGCGTTCTTTAACTCGAATCGGCTGAACACCATGCCGGGAGTCTCGAGCAAATGCCGCAGCAGCTTGAACTGGATCGGTCCAAGGTGGATGTCGTGGCCGTTACCACGGACTCGGCGGGCATCGACGTTCATCTCTAGCCTGCCACAGCGGAGGCAGCTGTCGTTTTCGATCCCGTTTGAACCCGGCTTTGGCAGCGCCAGCTTCGTCCGTAGACAGTCGAGCAGCATCGCCGGCCCGAAGGGCCGCACAAAGCTCTCGTCAATACCTGCCTTCAATAGATCGAGGTGCTGGTTTTCGGCGCCGGGCGCGATCAGGGCAATAACCAGCAGGCCTCTGTTCCGGAACTCCGCCTTGAGCTGGGCACAGATGGTGGACCCTGACGAGCTTGCCGGCTGGCAGTCCAGCACCACGGCCTGCGGCTCCCGTTCACTGGCTAATGCCAGCGCTTCCTCCACGCTTCTGGCCAGTTCAATCCTGAAGCCATCCACCCCCAGAATGTGGCTGTAGTACAGACACAACTCCGCATCTTGCGAACAGATCAGGACCAGTGGCTTCATCAGCGCTACCCCAAGAACCACATCGGCCTCGACTGCCTCGATTGAGAGGGCTGGCGATCGCATGTCCTCGAGCCTGACATGATCCCTTTGATCGAAAATCGGTTCCATCACGCCCGCGCCACCTCGGGATAAGCCTCAATGGCTGCGGTGGCATCGCCGGCCAGTTGAGTACCGGCCGCGGCGAGTTTCCAGAACGTCTCGAAGCCGAACCGATGGACGTCGCGCAGGGTCTTGGACAAAACGACCAGTCGCCCGGCCGTGAAGAGCACGCGCCCGAAGCCCTCGTGGCTTATCTCCATCATCGGCGATGCCATCAGGCCGGAGCGTTCCTCAATCGCAAGCCCGACGGCAGTGTAGAACTTGTCGAGCCTCCACAGCACGTCCGGATCGGGATCGCCGATGATTGGAATTGCACGGCGCTGTTCCCTGGTGATGATGAAGTCGCCCAGCAGCTCGGCGTCCGATTTGCCTTCCCATGACCCGTGGGAATCATTGGCACGAATCAGCCGCACGAGGCATTTGACGAACGGGGTGGCAAGGGCCGCCTCGTCCTCGGTGGCGGCAGGGCTAACAGCGGCTTCAAACATTTCGCCCACTCCTCATTTCAGTCCTCGTCCTCGAAGGACGGTTTCTGTTCAGCGACACCTGCCTGCGCCAGCACCTTGCGCAGCCAAGGGGGAGGACACGTCCTGAGCATCATCTGTGTGCGCAACAGCACCTCTTGGATGGTCTGGGGCTGCGGCACTTTGATCGGATGGATCTTTGCGGAAACAAGTTTGGCTGCCGAAGGTCCGCCGATCGCCAGACAAAACAGGAGATGACAGCCCTTTAGCGCTTCGACCTTCGGGGTGATGCGGTCATCGCCCTCGATTCGATGCTTCCCGCTCTCGTCGGAAACGTCATCGAAGGCCACGGCTTCCACGAGATTCCACTCCTCGCGCATCACGTCGTAGACAGCAAAGCGCCTGGCCGATCCGAAATGGGCGTTGAGGTTCTTCATGTCCTGCGTGGCGATCGCCACGCGCAATGCGCCCGCCTGGCGTTCCGGCGTCGGTGCGTGAACCTCGTCAGTGACGAGCGAGAGGCGACGGACGGAGCTCATCTGGGATTTCTCGCTTACGGAGTGGATCAAGCGCCTCAGGCGTCGGCGCTCGCCCGTTGGCTTCGAAAATGTTGGCAACCTCGAAGATCAGGTCGCGGGTCCCCTGGTAGAGGATTGTGAGCTTGTGCTGGGCCCCGAGCCGGTCGAAGATCGGGAAGCCGACCCGCATGAGCGGAATGCCGAGGCGCTGCGCCGCCTGGCGGCCGTGGGAATGAGTAACGAGAAGATCAGCGCCGGCGCCAAGCGCTTCCAAATCGCCGAGATCGCCGATTTGAACCGACTGCGCCGGCACTTCCTCCAGAGTTTTCGACATAGCGGCCGTTGTGACCGCCGCCGCGATTTCGGAGCCCATGCCGATGAAGAAGCTCGCGAGTTGGTAGAGTTGGTCTGGTTCAGCAGCGATCGCAATTTTCTTGCCTCCAAAGTGGAAATGTCCGTCGAGCAACGCGTCCTGCAACTGCGCCCGCCGACGGCGCACCCCAGCCGGCGCCGCCTCGCCCGAAACTGCGGACAGCAGCGATACGAACCGATCGGCGTCCCTCAATCCAGTCAACGACCGGAACAGCACGTAAGACACCCCGGTCAACCTCTGCAGCACCTCCGCCGGGCGGCGCATATGCTCACCGATGACGATGCATTGCTCGGCCGTGCCAAGCTCGCGGACATCCTCCACGCTGGTGCCGCCATAAGTAGTCGTGACCCAATGGGCGGGCACGGTACCGTCGAGCGAGCCGGAGACGTCCGGCAAAATCACCGGCTGCAGTCCAAAGCTTTCAACCATCTCACGCAAATGCTCGATGTCAGCGACAGTCAGGTTCCAGCCTGGCAGGATCACGATCTTCTTCGATTGCCGCGCCTGCTCGCCGGGCCGTGTAATCCCTTCGATCATCGCGGTGACGGCTTTGGCCCAGCCCTCTTCGATCGCACCATCGAAATCTGGTGTGTTGGCCAGCACCACCTCCGTACCCGCGAGTTCTTTGGTGCGCTTCAGCCCGATATTGGCGATATCGCCTGCGCAGTCTTCGCCCCGGGTTTCCACCAGCGCGGTCGTGCAAACCCCGATCAGCGTTGGCTTTGTGCGGGCCTTGAGGTTGAGGATCGCCTCTTCCAGATGGTCTGCCCCGCCGAGGATCGTTGCCACCTCGTCCATCGCGGTTGTCTGCAAGGGAATGGCTTCCTTGAAATGTCGCACGAAGAGCACGAGCGCGAAGCTGGTGCACCCCTGGCTGCCGTGGAACAATGGCATCGCGCCGTCGACGCCAAGAAAGGCCAAGGCGGCACCCAGCGGCTGCGATGACTTCAGCGGATTGACCGCCGCCGCTTTGGTCTGGGGAAGGATGCGGACCATCGGCTTTCCTCAACACTCGCCGAAATCAGCGGCCGTCGTGCCGGAGAATTCCTGGACAGCATGCAAGGTCACGTTCTCGCTTTTCGTGCGCGGCAGTTCCTCCCCCACCGCAGGCTGGCAATCCCATGGTGCCGGCTCCCGTACCTGGCACCAGATGGGGTTTTGAATGGCCAGGTCGATCTGGCGTACGAGTTCCACCATGCCGTCATAGCCGGCGTAAGGGTGTTGGCGCTCCTGGTTGATGTCGAGCCAGGGTGTCTTGGCCTTCAGAGCGACGAATTGCGTGCGCCCGCCTGATAGCAGGATATCGGCCTTGTGTTCGGAGAGCATGGCGTAAAGCTCGCGCGCTGCCATCTGCTCGAATATATGGTTGTCGTCCTTGAGGATCTGCTTGATCCGCTCCTTGTCTTCGACGGTCGACTTCTTGACAGAGGTGCCGACGATCTCGATCCCGATCTCCATCAGCGCATGGACGACCGACCAGGACTTCACGCCGCCGGTGTTGAGCAGCACGCGCTTGCCTGCGAGCCTCGGCCGGTAGGCCGCTAGCTTCTTCCAGGCGATCGCCTCTTCCTCTGCAATCAATACCTGGGTGCGGCCGAGGATCTCCGGATCAGCACCCTGCTTCACGAGCAGCTCAGCTATGTTCCGGAGTGCATCCGAGGTATCGGTGATGCCGTAGAAGGAGCCCTCGAAAAACGGGATGCCCCAGCGCTCGTCCATCTTGCGGGCGAGATTGATGAGCGCGGTCGAGCACACCACCATAGCCGCCCGGGCGCGGTGCGCGCAGGCAATGTCGAAGTAACGCGCGTCACCCGGAATGCAGGCGCGCACCCGGATCCCGAGCCGATCCAGCAGCGGCTTCACCAGCCAGAATTCGCCTGAGAGGTTGAATTCGCCAAGGATGTTGATGTCGTAAGGGCCGGGATCGTCGGGCTCGGCCGTGCCGATGACATGATCGAGCAATGCCTCGCCGGCAAGCTTGTTGCCAAGATTCTTGGAGCCGGCGAAGCCCGGCGCATTGACCGGTACAACGGCCAAGCCGAACTTTTCCGCCGCGCGCTTGCAGACGGCCTCGATGTCGTCGCCGATCAGCGCCGTCACGCAGGTCGGATAAACGAAGATCGCCGGCGGCCCATACGCTTCCTTGATCTCGAGGATCGCTTTGAAAAGCTTCCGCTCGCCCCGCCCCATCACAACATCGAGTTCGGTGAGGTCGGTCGTGAAGCTCGTGCGCCACAGCGTTGGCCCGGACGAAGCCGCACCGCGGTTGTCCCAGGAATTGCCCTCGCAGGCGAGCGGCCCATGGACCAGGTGTGCGACGTCGGTGATCGGCTGCAGTACGATCTTGGCGCCATCGAAGGCACAGCCGCCGGCCGCCGCCCCGGGGGTCAGTGGCTTCGAACAGCCCTCCTTGCGCGCCTTGGCATCCTTGCCGCGGTTCTGCTCGCAGGCGGGCTCGTTGAAGACATCCTGGATTTTGGCTCTGAGCAAGGACATTGCGTCGGTCTCCAAAGTCCCTCGGGAAGACGACCGGCCAAAGCCGACCGTCATGCTTAGCGGGTGAGGTCATACGAGTAGTCCGTCACGCCCGTCTCGCTTGTCTCGCGATCGAGCTTGTCGAAGATCTTGTCGAGGATCGTCGTCAGGACGCGCAATCCGCCTTGGTAGCCCATGAGCGCAAACCGATGGTGATGGTGGCGGTCGAAGATCGGAAACGTCAGCCGGATCAGCGGCGTGCCCGTGTCGCGCTCCAGATACTTGCCATAGGAGTTGCCGATCAGCAGGTCCACCGGCTCGGTGAAGAGCAGCGAGCGCATCGCCCAGAGGTCCTTGCCCGCCCAGACTTGAGCACCGTTGCCGAAGGGCGATGATGCAAGCAGCTCCTTCAACTCCGCTTCCCACGCCGAGGTGCCGTTGGTCGCGAGGCAATGGGTCGGCTCGCCGCCCGTCTCCATGATGAAGCGGGCCATGGCGTAGACAAAGTCCGGATCGCCGTAGATGGCGTATTTTTTACCGTGCAGCCAGGATTGGCTGTCCGCCATGGCGTCGACAAGTCGGCCGCGCTCCAGGCGGAGTGCTTCGGGGATTTGCTTGCCGGAAATCGCGGAGACCTCCGTCAGGAAGTCGTCGGTCGCCTGAACTCCGAGCGGGTAATGGAACGAGGCAGTCGCCTGCCCTACCCCCTCGCAATACTCCAGTGTTTTTCGGGTGTTGTAATGCTGTAGCGAAAGTGTCGCCTCGGCGTTGAGTGCCTTCCTCACGTCTGCGATCTTCGTGCCGCCGTCATACATGCGGTATTCGCCGTCGGACGGCGTGTCGAACTGGTCAGAGGCGTCTTGGATGAAAGTATAAGACACGCCTATCAGATCGAGCAGGCGCTTGAGTTCCCGGTTGTTGCCAACACAGAAGCCGTCGAAACCCGGAATGACGTTGATGGTCCCCTCGGCTTCCGTTCGCTCCTCGCCTTTCCAGAAATGCTCCAAAATGCCCCTGACCGCAACGTCATAGCCGTCGACATGGCTGCCGACAAAGGCCGGCGTGTGGGCGAAGGGCACGTCGAAGTCGCGCGGGACCGAGCCTTCGTCCTTGGCGTTCTCGATGAAGCTGTGCAGGTCGTCGCCAATGACCTCCGCCATACAAGTGGTCGAGACGGCGATCATCTTCGGGTTGTAAAGTTGGTACGTGTTGGCGAGCCCGTCGACCATGTTCTTCAGGCCGCCGAACACTGCCGCGTCCTCGGTCATCGAGGAGGAAACCGCCGAAGCAGGCTCCTTGAAATGGCGCGAAAGGTGCGAGCGGTAATAGGCCACGCAGCCCTGGCTGCCGTGGACGAAGGACATCGTTCGCTCGAAGCCTGCGGCCGCGAACACCGCGCCGAGCGGCTGGCAGGCCTTGGCGGGGTTCACGACCAGGGCTTGGCGAGCAAGGTTCTTTTCGCGGTATTCCCACGTCTTGGTGAATTCGCCTTGGTCGGTAACGATCTGGTCCGGGTGAGGACATTCGAAATTCAGCCTCTTCTCCGCGAGCATCTGCCTGTATTCCGGCTCGCGGAACAGGGGCGCGTGGTCGAGAACTTTTTCAGCCGACTGCGGCATGGGCGGTTACCTCTTTGCATCTGGTCCGCCATACGGCGGCACAGGGACGTCGAAAGTTTCAGGTCTCCCGCGGACAAGCGGCCACAGGCGTTCATGGCCTCCCGGCTTCCGGGAGGCCAGGGTTTCATTCGGCTGCGATCGCCGCCGACGGCTCGGCTTTTTTCTTCCAGGGGGCGTCGTAGAGGTTCCAGACCGGGTTGTTGATGGCCAGATCCATATCGCGCGCGAAGATGGCGAACCCATCGTAGCCGTGATACGGGCCGGAATAATCCCAGGAATGCATTTGACGGAACGGTATGCCCATCTTCTGGACCGGGTACTTTTCTTTGATGCCGGAGCCAACGAGATCAGGACGGATCCCCTCGATGAACTTCTCCAGCTCGTAACCAGTCACGTCGTCGTAGATCAGAGTGCCCTTCTTCACGTAGTGGCCGGTACGCTGATAGTCGTCGTTATGGCCAAATTCGTAGCCAGTCCCGACGATCACCATGCCCAGGTCCTCATATGCCGTGACGACGTGACGGGGGCGCAGCCCGCCGACATAGAGCATCACCGTCCTGCCTTCGAGGCGCGGCCGGTACTTGGCTATGACCGCCTCGACCAGCGGCCGGTATTTGGCTATGACCGCCTCGGCGTTGGCCTCGATTTCCGGCCCGAAGTGCTTGGCTATCTTGCGCAGAGAGGCTTCGGTCTGGGAGGGGCCGAAGAAATTGTACTCCATCCAGGCGATGCCATACTTTTCCTCCATGTGCCGGCAGATGTAGTTCATCGACCTGTAGCAATGGATGAGATTGAGTTTCGCCTTTGGCGCTCGCTCTATTTCGACCAGGGTAGCGTCGCCCGACCAGTTGCCGACCACGCGCAGACCCATCTCTTCGAGCAGGATGCGCGAAGCCCAGGCGTCGCCGCCGATATTGTAGTCGCCGACCACATTGACATCGTACGGGCCGGCCTCGAACTCGAGGTCCTTCTTCTCGAACACCCAGTCGCGGATCGCGTCGTTGGCGATGTGGTGGCCGAGGGATTGCGAGACGCCGCGGAAGCCCTCGCAGCGCACCGGCACGATTGTCTTTTCGTGCTCCTTGGCCTTGTTGCGGGACACAGCTTCGGTGTCGTCGCCAATCAGGCCAATCGGGCATTCGGATTGCACAGTCATGCCCTTGTTCAGCGGAAACAGTTCCTCGATCTCGTCGATGATCCGTTCGAGCTTCTTGTCGCCGCCGAAAACAATGTCCTTCTCCTGGAAATCGGAGGTGAACTGCATGGTGACGAACGTGTCAATGCCGGTCGTGCCGATGTAGTAGTTGCGGCGCTGAGACCAGGAATATTGCCCGCAGCCTACCGGGCCGTGCGAAATATGGACCATATCCTTGACTGGACCCCACACCACGCCTTTCGAGCCGGCATAGGCGCAGCCGCGAATTGTCATCACGCCGGGGATGGACTTGATGTTCGATTTGACCTCGCATTCGGAAAGGACCTCGCTTTCCTCGCCAGCCTCGTCGCCGCTTTTTGCGACGCTGAGGTGCTTTTTGCGGCGCTTCGCCGACTTGTCAGGATATTGCGACAGCACTTCCTCGATTAGCCTCGCATGGAGGCCACCGTCATTCTCGTATTCCAGGCTCATGGGACCCCTTTCAAGGTTCAGGGTGACGCCTCACCGACGAGGCGCCGTTCTTTGAAAGACGCACCAGGTCAGGCGGCGCCTCATGTCGGCAGTTGTCGCTACTGTGCGGCCGCCTTAGCCGCTTCCTTGACCTGAAGCTCGGCAAGCATCTGCTCGTCCGTCTTCATGATGCCGAAGTCGAGCAGCATGTCCTCGAGCTCCTCCATGGTGATCGGGGTCGGGATGGTGCCCTGGCCCGAATTCCCATGGATCTTCTCGGCCAGCGCCCTGTATTCGCCGGCCTGCTTGGAGTCCGGCGCATACTGGATCACAGACATCTTCCTGAGCTCGGCGTGCTGGACGATGTTGTCGCGCGGCACGAAGTGGATAAGTTTGGAATTGAGCCTGGAAGCAAGCGCCTCGGCGAGGTCGAGTTCGCGGTCGGTTTGGCGCTCGTTGCAGATCAGGCCGCCGAGCCGCACGCCGCCCGAATGGGCGTATTTCAGGATACCCTTGGCGATGTTGTTGGCGGCATAGAGCGCCATCATCTCGCCGGACATGACGATATAGATTTCCTGGGCCTTGTTCTCGCGGATCGGCATCGCGAAACCGCCACACACCACATCCCCGAGCACGTCGTAGGAGACATAGTCGACGTCGTCGTAGGCGCCGTTCTCCTCGAGGAAGTTGATTGAGGTGATCACGCCGCGGCCGGCGCAGCCGACACCCGGCTCGGGCCCGCCCGACTCCACGCATTTGATGCCTTTGTACCCGACCTTGAGCACGTCCGCGAGTTCCAGGTCTTCCACCGAACCTTCCTCTGCCGCGAGGTGCAGCACCGTATCCTGCGCCTTCGCGTTCAGGATCAGGCGGGTGGAGTCGGCTTTGGGGTCGCAGCCGACGATGAGGATTCTCTGCCCGAGGTCGACAAGGGCGGCGAGCGTATTTTGGGAGGTGGTGGACTTGCCGATGCCGCCCTTGCCGTAAAAGGCGATCTGACGCAAACCTGACATGTAGCTTTCCTTCCTTCGTTCCATTCATCGCGGCTGCCGCGACATGAATGCCGGTCGGGCAGCTGTAGCCGCCTCGCACCTAAGGATCTCAAGACTCGTGCCAATTTGGCTGATCGAACCGAAGAATAATTTAATGGTTGCTTTTCAGGGGTTTAGCCTGAGGGCCAAAGAAAGGATCGTCGCAACAGACCGTGTAGCGGACCCGACAATGGCGACACAAAGCGTCGGATCGCGATCCTCAGTCACCGAATTCGTTTGAACCGCGTCGTTATGTTGAAGTGGACGAACAGCAGCTCGATCCTGTTGGGTGAATTGCGGGATGCTGTCTGTTCCGGCGAGCTGACGTGCTTGCTCACGCGTGTCATCGTGGACACTCCGCGGAATCTTGCGCCACGCTGGCATGCCTTCGATCCAGCCATCCATAGGGCCGCGGATCGAAAGTTCCGCTATATCAGCAACCCGAGGGGACTCGGCTCACTTATCGGCGCAGGAGTTCAGTATCGGCGTCATCGCCTTCACATGTTCGTCCATCCGCTCGAGCACTTTCGCTGCGACAACGTCGCGCTCAGGCAGATGCCACCAGTACTCGTTGACGAGTTTGACCGTCTCGACCACTGCCTTTAGGACTGCCGGCTCCGGAAGCCTTGCGCGGTTCGCAAATGCTTTCCATCGCGGTGCTGCTAGCGCCTTGAACGAGCGCTCTCCTCCAAGCGACAGCGCCATGGCGTCGGCGGGAATATATGGCACAGTGGACAGGACGTCGTAGATTGGTGCAAGCGCCGGCTTGTCGCCGTTTCCGGGATACATCAAAGACCAATTCTTCAGGTGCATGTCGCCATTGCCGGTGATGACGCTCAGTGCCAGGCGACGGACGAAATCGAGAGCCGCCGTAGGCGAGACGGCCACGCCAAGAGCCAAGGCTATGTCGTGATAAGCGGCCCCCTCATATTTGCGCGAGGGGTAGACACTGAAGACCTGAGCGAAATCCTCGATGTGTATCCTCTCGCCACCGGCGCCGCGATCGAAGCGTTTGACGAGAAGGACCTTGCCCTCCGACAGCGTATTGAATTCTTCGGGAACGCCCTCAAAATCGGACTTCTCGACCAGTTCGCATTCAGGAACCTCCATGCCGATTGCTGCTGCCAGCGCCAGGTTGGCGAATTCGTTCTCGGAAACGCCCGGAAACGCCGTCGAAGGGAACTTGGCAATGTACCGGCCCTGCTCGTCGTCCATCGGCAAGGTAAGGCCGCCGCCTTTTCCAATGTTCTTCATGACCGACAGCTTCATCTGCACGCCGGCAAGCGAGAACCGTGCCTTGGGGTGATCCTTTGAGCCATCCTTCGAAACCGTTATCGCGCCGTCACTGGGCAACGCCCGTACGGCTCCCGGCAGATCGGCGCCCAGTGCCGCTAAAAGATCGAAATCATTGCCTGGCCGCACATTGCCTTCGTGATGCCTTTCCATCGCCTCCCGCAATTTCTCCTCCGGCAGGAGGTTCGCGAAGAAAGCGGGCAAGGCGCTTGCCAGAGGCTTTGGATCTTTCCGCAATCCTCCCGTCGCTGCCCGGAACGACAGGCTGAGAACCGGAAAGCCGCCCGTCGCGCGGTAGGCGTCATCGAAGTTGAACGCATTGAAATCGCCCGGCGTCCTGACGATTGTGCCGATCTTCACTGCATTCAAGAGCACGTCCAGTGAGGGGATCGTCTTAGGTGCGCGAAAGACTGGAGCCATGATCGTCATCGTCAGGTTGAGAAACAAAGGCGGGTCGATCGTCATCATCATGCGGACGCAATAGAGCCTGGACAGCCGGCACCATGGCTTGCGGAACCAGCATCATTTCCAGACCGAGCGCGCGAGCGATATTCATGAGCGTCGTCGCACGCGCGGCTGCGGCTCCCTTTTCGATGTCGCGATATCGGGGACGGGATATACCCGCCAAATCGGCGACCTGCTCCTGCGTCATCGCAGCGGCCAACCTCGCCTGCCTGAAAAACCCACCGATTTCCCGTAGAATTTCCGATTGAGAGTCCATAACGCAACCTATACGATCTATTCCAATGCGCGATGGTACGCAAAGGTATCTCATCCAGCGAGTAGTTTCAATTCAATGATCTGTTTACATATCATATGTGAAGAAAATGATATTGAAAGAGATCAATCTTCCTCTCTCTTTAGCGCCGCGCGGCAACGTCGTTCCTCGAGAACTGAACCGCACCGGGTTTTCCGGAGGCCGTTTCGTTGAGTCACGCGGCCATGGCTGGGTCATACAGAATGGGGTAGTAGCGTTCCTCGGCTTCGGCCGGCGGAATGTTGCCGATGGCCTCCAGCAGCCGGCGATTGTTGAACCAATCGACCCAATCGAGCTACCGAACTCGACGGCTTCGAAGTTGCGCCATGGTCCGCGTCGATGGATCACCTCGGCCTTGTAAAGGCCGTTGAGCGTTTCGGCGAGAGCATTGTCGTAGCTGTCGCCGACGCTGCCTACCGAAGGCTCAACGCCGGCCTCCGCCAGGCGCTCGGTGTATCTGATAGAGTCGTATTGGGCGGCCTCTATCGCTGTGATGGATCAGCCTGCCCCCCTGCACGGGCCGCCGATCATGGAGAGCCTGTTCCAGAGCGTCCAGAACGAAGCTGGCATGCGCCGTCCGGCTCACCCGCCAGCCGACGATCCTTCGCGCATAGGTGTCGATGACAAAGGCGACATAGAGCCCGTCCAGGTCGCGACGCAGGTCAAGTCGGAGACCCACAGCATGTTCGGCGCCGGGGCATGGAACTGGCGATTAACGTGATCGAGAGGGCAAGGTGCGGCCTTGTCGCTCACCGTGGTGCGGATCGGCTTGCCGCGGATGATGCCCTCAAGACCCATGGCCCTCATCAGTGGGGCAACCGTGCAGCGGGCGACGTCGAGCCCTCACGCTGTAACTCCCGCCAGACCTTGCGAACGCCGTAGACGCGGAAGTTGGCCTCGAACACGCGTCGGACCTCATCCTTCAAGGCCAGGGCCTCATCCCGCTTCGCCCGAGCCGACAGCCGGGAAGGATCGATGCGCTTGGCGACATGGTCGTGGCAGCTCGACGGGGCGATCGGCAGCACCTTCCAGATCGGCTCGACCCGATGCGGTTGCCACGTCCGAAGGCACGCCGGCGAGCACGGTTCATACAGCTGCTGTGGCCACCGTCCACCGGCTTTTCTTCCTAATAGGCCTAGTGCATGCGTCGCTGCAGACGGCCAACTGAAAGAACATTCAGCCAACGGCTATTTGACCTCGGCGCCGATGCGCTCGACGGTGGTCCTATGAAAGAGACGGGCTGCTTCAGATGCCGCACAGCCTTCATTTAGCTGAGTCGAGCGATTTCGGAGCGCTGATTGGGTTTGTTTCGGACGGCGTCCACCCTTTCGCCCGCGTTCGCGGGCTGCCTGTAACCGGGGCACCGTGGGCATTTTTAGAATAATACCCGCTAAGGTAATTCGAAGTTGTTTGGATTGACCGGTTAGCTCGGATCGGCCTGGAGCGTTCCCGGGTCGGTCAATCTCGTTCCAGAGATAGTCTTTGGTGATGCGATATGAGCCAAGGAGCGGTGCGACCTGGGAGAGCAATTCGAGGGAATATCGATGCCTTGGCCTGGACATAACCGACAGGGGCTGAGATGACGGTAAGCGCGTAGGCTAGGCCCCGTGTCAGCATCACCAAAGCTGACAACCCTTGGACGGCTCGCAGCGTCGGGGACGACTATGGGGTGGCGACAAGGCGCAGCTTGAGGTGCCCAGACCGGCGCTTGAGAAGGCTCTAACTCAGGCTGGCTAGACCTCCGACCCGACAAGCTAACAGAAAGACGCAACGCACCGTTCGAGTTTATTGCTGGCAACAAGCCGGCTCCCCAATTAGAGGATTTCCCGGCTTAATTTCCAGCGTCGACTTGACTGCAAAAGACTTTCGCTGGAAGTGTCGACCTAGATTCGGGGGGCTCCATAAAATGGCAAGCAAGGCAAAATCGCGGAAGCGCGTTGGAACTCTAGAAGACCGGTTTATGGACGCCGTTAGAGAATTGTCGGGGGGCGGAAAAGTGAGCGTTAAGAACGCAGCCCTTTTCAATAAACTGGGTTGGATAGAAGAACGTTACACGACAACTAAGGACCGCCTGAGGAAGAATGGACTGATAAGAGGAGGTCCCGGTGGGACTATGTCCCTCCCCCAAAATGCGGCTAGCCCCAGTCCCAAGCCTCTCAAGGCGTTTATCTCCTACTCGCATGCAGATGCGGCTATCAAGGTTGACCTTCTAAAGCACCTTACGCCGCTGAGCCGACTTGGTCTTGTCGAGGCTTGGCACGATGGCGAAATCGAGACTGGCGACAAATGGGCGGACGCCATCAAGGGCAATCTAGAGAGCGCCGACATTATCATCCTCGTGATAAGCGTTGACTTTATCAACTCGCGTTATTGCAACCAGATTGAGCTAACTCACGCGATGGAGAGAGAGGCCAACAACACGACGGTTGTTATTCCAGTGATCGCGAGAAATTGCCTGTGGCAGGAAGAGCTCTTCGGGTCTTTTCAGGCGACCCTCAAGGGTACATCGATCGCAAGTTTCAAGGACCGCGACGAAGCTCTGACTTTGGTCGCGGCAGATATCAAGGAAAAAGCCCTTTCCATGCTTGCCAAAAAGAACGGGGTTGCTCCTTCCTAGATGTGCAATCTGCACAACATCACCACGTCGCAAGAAGCCATACGCCAGTGCACCAGGGCTCTGCGCGACCATCTCAGGCAACCTGAACCGTCCATCGACATCTACCCCAACCAGCCCCCAACCAGCCCGGTCCGGTGGTCCGCAATGCGGCAGACGGGCAACGTGAAGTCGCCAACCTGATTTGGGGAATGCCGACACCGCTCGAACTGGTCAAGGGCAAGGCCGACTACGGCACGACCAATATCCGCAACCCACAACACGGCCATTGGCAGCAGTACCGTTGGGGTTGAGCATCGCTGTGTGGTGCCTGTGACGAGTTTCTCGGAGCCCAGCCCAACACCCGGCATTCCATCTCGGCCTCGAGCACCTCCTGCATCACCGCACGGAGAACTTCGTGCAATCCATCCGGGTTCGAAAGCAAAATGTCTTTGACGGCAAGCGCTGGCGGTCTTAACTTCAGTCTTGGTCATGGTGGCGTTCCTTCGCGGGAAATCAGGTGACGTGAACAATCACCAGCCTGCCATGACGGCCCCCTCTCAGCGAATTTGCAGAACTCTCAGCACACTATCGGGGCAATGTGGATCGGTGCCTAATTTGCATAACGCCAAGCAAACACAAGGGATTGAGGCTGGCTTACCTTCTCCGTTGCTTGCAGGAATACTCCTTCATTGCAATGGATTTGCGCCATCTGCTCCTGCCGGTCTCCCGCCGCACCTGGTGTTCCGGCCCTGTCAGGGGCTCGGCTCGATCGGCGTGACCACCCTGATCAAGCATCGACATAGCCGTCGAATACCGCTTTACTCTCGGCTGTCCAGTCGGGCGTGGCGGGGCGCTTCCCTGATCACGAAGCAGCACCCGAACAAGCCCGTGACCAGCGCGTCCTCGCTTCCGAGACTTTCTCACTCAGTAAGGCTATGCGCCCGCCGCCACCTGCGGGCTACGCCGGCATCAACCGGCGGGCAGATGGGCCGAGGGCAATAAGCGGGCCTGGCGCAACGCCCCCAGATCAGCCGAGCCGGTGCAGAAGCAGGCGACGGCCAACTGGCGGATGACGATCTCGAAATGCGCGACAACTGCCTCGGTGGATACCGTAGCCGCGCGCAGCACGCCGGCTGCCTGCCCGGCGATGTCCGCGCCGAGGCGGATAGCCTTGGCCACGTCGACGCCGTCGCTGATCCCGCCCGACGCGATCAGCTTCACCGCTGGCAGCGCCCGACGTACCGCCTGCACGCTGGCCGGGGTCGCAATCCCCCAATCGGCGAACGCCATCGCCACTGCGCGGTCGGCGGCATCGCGGGCGCGCTCGCCCTCCACCGCGGCCCAACTGGTGCCGCCGGCGCCGGCGACATCGATCACCGCCACGCCCGCCTGAACGAGCGCACAAGCCACCGAGGGAGAGAGGCCCGACCCCACTTCCTTGGCCACGATCGGCACGCCGACGCTACGTGCGGCGCGAGCGATCTGGGCCAGGACGCCGCGCCAGTCGCGGTCGCCCTCCGGCTGTACCGCTTCCTGCAGCGGATTGAGATGGACGATGAGTCCATCGGCCTCCAGTGCATCCACCGCCCGGCGGGCAAGGTCCAGGCCGTCGGGCTGGCGCAGTTGCGCGGCGCCGATATTGGCCAGCAAGGGAACGTCTGGGGCGAGGCGGCGCAGCGCGCGCGTCAGCCCCTGGGAGTTGCGGGATTGCAGGCTCACGCGCTGCGAACCGACGCACATGGCGATCCCCAAGGCTTGCGCTGCCTCGCTCAGATGCCGGTTAATGGCCTCGGCGCGTGGCATGCCGCCGGTCATGGAGCTGATCAGCAGAGGCGCGCGCATGGTCTTGCCCAGCAGCGAGGCGCTGAGGTCGATCTGCGTCAGATCCAACTCGGGCAATGCGCAGTGTTCGAAGCGAATGTACTCCCAGCCGGCGGCCTTGGCCCGTGCCGTTCGACTATCCAGCACGATGTCCAGGTGGTCGTCCTTGCGCCGGCTCAGGTTGGTGTCGCTGATGCTCGCTCCATCCGCCGCATCGGGCGACGGCGTTGCGTCGGATCGGACCGACGGGAGCGCGCGCAAGCCGCCGCTTCCCGCGCGTTCAGGCCGGCGCACGCTGGCCTCCCTCCGCAGCGTCGCTGCGGTAGCGGCTGGTTGAGGTCTCGTAGTACTGCGCGCGGATGGCCGCCATGGCGTCGATCAACGGTCCCCACGGCGCGGGAAAGCGTTCTTGCGCCATCACCCGGTGCAGCATGCGCGTATGGCCGGCCAGCTCGTCGTTGAGGAACTCCACCACAGGCATAGCCGGATAGCGCTGCAGCAGCAGGATCGCCGCGTTAGCTCCCTCGCCGGCCGACCTATCCTTTTCGCGTCCATGCAGATCGTTCTGCAAGCGCCCTATCGCGGAGATGAGCCGCAGGACCTGGCGAAACGCCGGATGCGCGCGCAAGGTCGCCATGTCCAGCCCCCACAGCAACGACAGGCAACAGAACACGTTCGTGTAGGCGATCGAGTCCACGCCGTTCTGCAAGTACTCGGCGTAGGACCATCGCTCCGCCCCTGCCGCCTGCGCGTGTCCGGCACGCAGCGCCGCGCAGTAGCACCGGGTATCCTCGAGAAGCTGGGCATAGTCGCGACGATCGTAGGCGAGCGCGGCGAGCGAAGCGCGCAGCACGGCACAGCCCTCGAATCCGGGGAGCGCGCACGGCACGCCCTGCCCCAGCGCCTGCTCCACCGCGGCGAGCTGCTCCGGCGCGATCAGGTCAAGGTCGTTGCAATCGTCCAGCCAGAACAGCAGCGCCAGTTCGCGATAGAACGCCACGATCAGCGTCTCGTCCAGCGGATCGCGGCCGGTGCGGGCGCTGGTGTCGCGCAGGCTCGGCTGGATGCGCTGCAGGATGTACTGGCCGCCCCGGACTGCTTCCACGCCATGCTCGTCGGCGAACCCGGTCAGGGAACGCCCCCACTCCAGCACCTGTTGCAGCGCGCGATGGGTCGGGATCATGGCCCCGCTCCTGCTCCCTCGGCCGAGACGCGCCGCCCCCAACGAAGCGCCAGCCACAACCCGGCGAGTTCGGCCACGCGCACCACCCGGGTGGGGCAATACAGTTCCTTGCCGATCCACAGCGGTGTCTGGGGCAGTGAGTGCGCTGCGTGGCGGGCGAGCATCCACTTCAGCGCACCCGCCACCGCCTGCGCGATGCGCCGGCGTCCTGCCGGCTCTTCGCTCCCGTCCATCACGTGCAACGCGAACAGCGCATAGGCGGTTTCCTCGAATGTGGACGCGCGACCGGCGCCCCAGCCGCCGTCATCGCGCTGCGCCTGCAGCAGCGCTGTCAGCGCGCGCTCCTCGCGCCACTGGGGCTTGCCTTGCGCGAGCGCAGCAATCGCATGCGCGGTGGGATACAGCCACGAAACGTGCCATTTTTCGTTGTCCCATAGACCGTGCGGGTTGCGATTGGCCTCGACGTAGGCGCTGGTGCCGGCGGCGAGTTTTCCTAACATTCGCAACGCATGCAGGGCATGGATGTTGGTCGACACCGAGGCATTGCGCTCGCCCGGGAAGGTGACGAAGAGCTCGCCGGTTTCGAACTGGTGCAACGCGTCGGCCGCCGGGTCGCGGCCTGCAAGGCGAAGGACGCACAACGCAACGGCGGTGTCGTCCGCATCGGCCGCGAAGTGCAAGGCAGGGCCCAGACCGCGGACTCCGAGGCGGGCGTCGAACTGCGCGATGATCACTTGCACCGCCTCGGCGAGCGCGGGATGCGCGAACAGACCGGCCAGATGCAGGGTGTACAGCGACCAGCATGGCTCGAACACATTGATCGGCCAGACGTTGGGAACGACACCTTCGATGCCGGTGCGCGTCGCCCGCGATGCCGCCTGCAGATACCCGTCGGTGCGCCCGACCTGCGCCGTTCTTCCCTGTGTCACGGCGTGCGCACGCCACGCGGCGGTGGCCGCCGGACTGATGCCGATGCTGCCGTCGTCGTCCGGGCATGCGGTGGCAGGCGACGCCCCCCAGGCTTCCCAGGAGTGCAGCAACGGATGGCCGCTCGGCAAGGTCGCCACAGCCCCCAGCTTGACCAGGCGTGCTTGCCGCAACGGCAACAGCGCCGGGTGGCGCGGAAACGCCAAGGCGCCCAGCAAGGATGCGGCCTCGTCGCACAACTGCGGCAGGATCAGCTCCGCGCCGATGGGCGCGTCTTCCGGCACCGCATGCGCGTAGGGATCGGGCTGGCGCTCGAGGAACCGGATTGCAGCCTGGACTGCGTCGGCGGCGCCGGGAAGAGGATCGGCACGCTGCAATGCCAGCAGCGCCGCCCAGGTGGGCGCATGGCGAAACAGCGGGAAGTCCGCACCTCCCCATCCGCCATCGGCCTGTTGCTGCGCGATGAGCCACGCATATGCCTCGTGCCGACCGGTGACTTTGCCGTCGAACTGCAGAGCTCGCGCCGTGTCGTATACGGAAGGACCGACGCTGCCGCCGTCGCTCATCTCGCTCAGCAGGTGGCGCAATTCGGAAAGGATCTGTTCGGACAGCGCGTTCACGCGGGATTTTCCTTCTGCAGAGGGCTATGAGAACAGAAACGGGCAGACGCCGCGCACGTCGCCGCCGACACGGACACAGTGCAGCATGCAGCGCCCGCCGGCCGATCGCAGCAGCACAGCGGCAAGTCCTTATGGATGGGCGCGCTCATGCGTATGGCGCGGACAGATAGACGTTGGCCCGCTGCAGCATCTGCGCCAACCCTTCCGCACGCGCCCCCAGAGGGGCGATGGCCTCCCCGGCGTCGTGCAACAAAAACAGCGCGAACTGGCGCGCTGCCTGCAACCCCATGATCGACGCGCAGGTCGGCTTCTGCGCGGCCGCGTCCTTGCCGGGGGTCTTGCCAAGAGTCGCGGTATTCGCCGTCGCGTCGAGAATGTCGTCGGCCACCTGCAACGCCAGGCCAAAACAGGCGGTGTAGCGATCGAGTGCACTGTACAGCGTAGTGTGCGCGGCATCCTCCGCGATGGAGTATAGCGCGCCCATGCGAACCGACGCGCGCACTAGCGCTCCGGTTTTCATCCGGTGCATCGCCAGGATCCTGTCCAGCCCGGCGTGCTTTCCGACCAGCGACAAATCCATGGCCTGCCCGCCTGCGGCACCCTCGGCGGACACCGCCTGCGCCAGTTCACGCACGAGCGCGATACGATTGTCGCCCGGCGCATCCAGGCTCGCCAGGGTCAGGAAGGCGTGGGCCTGCAGCGCATCGCCGACCAGGATCGCAGTGGCTTCGCCGAACTTTACGTGCACGGTCGGAAGGCCGCGGCGAAGCACGTCGTCGTCCATCGCGGGCAGGTCGTCGTGGACCAGGGTACAGGCGTGCATCATCTCGATGGCGGCACCGACGTCGTCGAGCATGTGCGCCGGCGTGCCCGCCAGTGCGCCGGCAGCCAGACAGAGCAAGGCTCTGGTGCGCTTCCCGCCATGCAAGGTGGCGTAGCGCATGGCTGCCATCAGCTCTGTCTTACCGTCGTCTTCGGCGCAGAGCAGACGCGCCAGCGCCTGTTCGACCCGCTTTGCGCCGTCCTGCATCCAGATCTCCGGGAGCAGCCCGCCAGATGCGCCGCGCGCCTGCGCGCCCAACCCGCCGAATGCGGAAACGCCAGTTCGGTCGTCGTGTATTGTGGAACCGGTTTGCAT
The DNA here is from genome assembly GCF_040323635.1 of Mesorhizobium sp. M0037. Taxonomy (NCBI): domain Bacteria; kingdom Pseudomonadati; phylum Pseudomonadota; class Alphaproteobacteria; order Hyphomicrobiales; family Phyllobacteriaceae; genus Mesorhizobium; species Mesorhizobium sp. M0037. The sequence goes on from NZ_JAMYVB010000020.1 coordinate 59,042, forward strand.
GTTGTTCATGTCCTTGTAGCTGAGACGGCCACGGCGAGCGCAAGTCGTCACACGAGTGCGTGCGCTGAGTGCAGCAATGCCGCGCCCCGCCGGCGCCGCTGCCTTGCCACACAGGGCGTGCGACGCCAGCTCATGAGAAGCCTATGCGGATTGCCATGGACGGATGTGCGGTCGGGTAATAGCGCCGGCCTTTTTCGACGTCGCTCAGCAACTGCGGCCGCACCCCGGCCTTGTGCATGGTCAGCGCCAAGGCGATGCAGAACTGCACCATTTCCAGCCATACCAGGTGGTAGCCGATGCAGACGTGTGGGCCGGTACCGAACTGCAGCATGTCCACGGGCCGGACCGGTTCTGTGCGTAGCAGCCACCGCGCCAGGCGGAACTGATCAGGCGCCTCGTGCAGCAGCGCCGAGGTCGAGAAATGCAGCAGCGGGATGCATAGGTGGGTGCCCGCGGGAATACGCCGTTGGCCGAGTTGCAATTCCTGAAGCGCGCGACGCGGCAGGAGCGTGGTCGCCGGATGCAGGCGCAGTGTCTCGCGGAACAGCGCCTCGGCGACCGGACACTGCGCCAGGTCCGCGTGCCGGGTCGGCACCGCGCCCACGCGTTGCGCCTCCTCGACCAGGGCGTCCCACAGCACAGGCTGCCGCGCCAGCTCGATCACGATCCAGGCCATCGTCGAGGCAGTGGTGTCGTGACCGGCAAGCAGCAGCAAGCGAATATTCGCGACCAGGACGTCATCGGAGAGCGGACCGTCGCTGCTGTCAAAAGCGCTCACCATGTCGTTGATGAACCCGGTGCGCGCGGCATGCGCGCGCGCATCGCGGACGAACCGGCGCAACTGCGCGTCGATCCAGTCGCGGGCGGAGCGGCCGCGCCGCAAAGGCAATCCGGGCAGGTCGACCGGTGGCGCGATGATCAACTGCAGCAATTGCCGGTACTTGCGATGCCATCCCGGCAGGTCCTGCGCGGGGATTCCCATGAGGCTGAAGATGAGCTTCAGCATCAGGTCGCCGGTCTCGCGCAGGATAGTTACCTCGCCGCAGGCGCGCCACGCCTGCACCCGCGCCTGGATGACCGGCGCGAACACGTCGCCGATCCCGGCCTGGGTCAGCCCCTTGGGCAAGAACGCTGTCTTGATGGCATCGCGAGCCTGCCGGTGAGCGCCGCCGTCCAGGGCAACCAACGTTCCGCCAAGCAATTCGGGCGCGATCTCTTCGATCAGCGCCGAGGACACGTCCTTGTGCTTGAGCAGAGAGAATGCGTCCGGATCCACACAGGTCATCAGATGTCCGGCAGGGCCGAAATCCAGCCAGAAGTGGCTGCCCAGCGTCCGTTCTGCGCGTTGCAGCAGGCGCGGCAGGTCGCAGACAATGGCGGGAAGATGCCCGACCAGGGGGAAAGCGCCGGGCATGACCGGGATGTCGGATCGCAGCCGGTGCCGACGGTTGAGTGGGTTGAGCAGTATGTCCATCAGCAGCGCGCCGCCGTCGCCGATTCGGTATCGCCGGCAGGGCGCGCGGCGCAGCTGTTGCCACCGTCCGCGTATGTCGGCACATGCGCCAGCATGCCGCCATCGATGCACACGACCTGGCCGGTGATGAACGCAGCATCGGCGGAGAGCAGGAACGCCACGAGCGCGGCCACGTCCTCGGGGCGGCCGACGCGCTGCAGGAGCTGGTGCCGGCGCAGATGCCGTTGCATGCACTCGTCCAGCTTGGCGAGGAGACGCTCGGTCATGATAAGACCCGGCGCAACCGCGTTGCAGCGAATCTGCGCATGACCGTACTGGGTGGCGAGCGAAGCCGAGAGCATGTTCATCGCCGCCTTCGACGCGCCATAGGACGTCTGCGCCGTGTCACCGCTGAGCCCTTGGCACGACGACATGTTGACGATCGCGCCACCGCCGCGGGCGACCATCCGTGGGATGGCCTGCCGGCAGCAGAGCAGCGTGCCGCGCAGATTGGTCGCCATGGTCTGGTCCCAGACTGCCAGGTCCAGGTCGAGGATCGCGCAGTCGCGCGGGGTCAGATGCATGGCGCTCGCATTGTTAACCAGCAGGTCCACCCCCCCGAAGTGCCGCTCCGCCGTCTCGAACAGTGCTGCCACCGCCTGGTCATCGGCGATATCCATGGCTATGGGCAGCGCGTGGCCTGCATCGGCCGCGATCTGCGCGGTGCAGGCGATGGCCGCCGAGCCATCAATGTCGGCCACCACCACTCTGCCGCCCCCGCGCGCGATGGCGAGAGCGCATGCCTTGCCGATGCCGGCGCCGGCGCCGGTCACCACGGCCACCTTGCCTTCAAACCGTCCCATCGTGCCTCCTGAATTGCATTGTTCTTCGGGGGCATGCCGCTCGGCCTGCGCCGGAGAAGGCGCAGGGTCGGCGCTGGCGCGCTCGTCATGGCCGGCGTCGCTTTCGATCACCCGAATGGCGGCGACCGGGCACTGGTTGGCCGCAAGCCGCACGGCGTCATGCAGCGCCTGCGGGACCGTCGCCACGCACACTTCGGCCACGCCGTCCGGTTCGCGCTGGCGAAAGGTGCCCGGCAGCGTCAGCACGCACTGTCCGGTAGTTCCGCACAGATCCTGATCGACCACGACGCGCATCTCAGCCCTCCTGCCCATGCAGCCGCACCGGCAGCGCGCGGAACGTCCTAAGGAACGCGGAGGGCTCCCGGGTCGGCTGCTCGGCCAATGCCAGCGTGGGGAAGCGCGCCTGGATCTGCGGCAGGCTTTCGGCCAACTGCACCCGGGCCAGCTGCGCACCAAGGCAGAAGTGGATGCCGTGGCCGAAGGTCAGCATGATCTTCCCGTCGATCGACATGCCAGGACTGGTGCCGCAGAACCGCACGGGATCGAAGCGATCGGGATCTGCGAAGGCGTCCGGGTCGCGATTGCCGGCCGCGATCAGCACGCGCACGTCCGCGTTCTTCGGGATCACGACGCCGCCCATTTCGATGTCGCGCTGGGCGATACGCGGAATGGAGCTGAACATGGCGGGCGCGTCGTAGCGCAGGGCTTCTTCGACGAATGCCTTCACCCCCACGGCATCTCCCTTCAGCCAGTGCCGCTGTTCGGGATACGCCAGCATCGCCAGGACAGCATGGCCGATGGCCGCAGCAGTGGTGGCGAAGCCGCCCAGCAGCATGCCCCAGAGCATGCTGATCAATTCCGCATCCGACAGCGTCTCGGCATCGTCGTCGTGTGCGCCGACCAGCATTGACACGATGTCGTGGCGGGAATCGGTGCGCTTGCGCTGTATGAGGTCGCCGAAGTAGGCCTGCACCCTGGCGCTGGCCTCGTCCCCCGCGGCGAGCTGCGGATCGCTGGCGTGCGGGCTCAGGCCTTCCAGAATGGCGCTGATGCCGGTGACGAGCGCGAGAATGTCGTCCGGGGGCATGCCGAACAGTTCACCGAAAACCAGCATGGGCAAGGCCAGCGCGAATTCCTGATGCAGGTCCACTGCCTCCCCGCGCTCCAGCGCGGGCGCCATGCCGTCCAGGCGCGCCGCGACAATGCGAGCCATGGTCGGCCTCAGCTTGTCAATCTGGCCGATGGTGAAATCGCGCGAGATCAGCCGGCGCAGACGCGTATGCGTTGGAGGTTCCTTCATCGCTAAAGTAGACGCCAACAAACTTAGCGACAGGCTGGTCGCCGCACGCGGGAAATAGCGCGCCAGTTCGCCTGGTGCCGGCCCCCGAAAAGCATCGCCAGTGGCTTTAAGCGCCCAGCAGATGTCGGCGTGGCGGCTCAACAGAAAGAGGCCCGACGCCGCGCGATGTACCGGATCGTGCTCGCGCAACCACCGCATGAATGGGTACGGGTCCTGGATGCACGCTGGCGACGTGAGTTCGGCGAAGGCGTCCCGGCATGCTGCCGTGGTTTCTTGCACGTCCATCTTGGTCACCTGTTGGTTGGCTGATCTGATCGGCGCGCGGCAGTCGCGCGGGCAATTCGAGGGCATCGCGATTCCTCGTGGCGTCCGCGCATCACCAGAGCACCGGGAACTCCTCGAACCCGCCAGTGATGATCTCCTTGCGCAACTCCAGTTCTTCGGGCGCCACCGCCAGGCGCAGCGCGGGAAAGCGCTGGAAGATCGAACCGAACACCGCTTTGAGTTCCAGCCTGGCTAGCGCCAAGCCGATGCAGCTGTGCGGCCCGTAGGAGAACGCCAGGTGCGGGTTTTCGTCACGTCCGATGTCGAAGATTTCCGGATCGTCGAAATGGCGCGCATCAAACGACGTCGCCGGCAGGCCGACCAGCACCTTGCTCTCTGCGGGAACATGCACGCCCGCGATGGTCACGTCGGTCCTCGGATAGCGCATGATGCCGTCCCAGCCGGCGCCCGGCGGGTACATGCGCAGGATTTCCTCCACGGCGTTGTCCACCAGGGATGGATCGCCCACCAGGCGTTCGCGCTGTTGCGGATGGCGGAACATGGCCAGCAGGCCAAATTCGATCTGTGCCACGGTGCTCTCGTGCCCCGCCACCAGCATGCCTGCCGCCAGGCCGATCGCCTCTTCCTCGGTCGCCTTGCCCTGGTCGACCGCCGCGAGCAGATCCGTCAGCACGTTGTCGCCCGGATCCTGGCGCTTGTCCCGCATCTTGCCGCGAATGTAGGCGCGGAGTTCTTCCCAGGCCAACCGCGACGCGCTTCGCGGGCCGCTTTCATGCTGGTGCGTCATCACCTCGTCGGACAGCCCTGCAAAAAAGGCGTGATCCTCGTAGTGCACGCCCATCAGCGCGCCAATGACCATCGCAGGAAGCGGAAAGGAGAGGTGGCGCCGCAGATCGGCGGGCTGGGGCTGGGCCGCCAGCGTCTCGAACAACTGCGCGGCGATCGCCTCCACCTGCTGCGCGAGCTGCTTCACCCTGCCGTTGCTGAAGGCCGGCGCCACGATCGTGCGTAGCCGCGTATGCTCGCCCCCCTCGTGCGAGACCAGCCATCCTGGCGAACCGAGAATCACCGAATCCGGGGTGAATGCCGCCGGCGGCATTCCCGCGGGCCGGAACGCCGCGTCGGTCAACACCGCCTTGGCCTCGTCATAGCCTGTGACCCACCAGCCTTCGTGCCCGGACGGGAAGCGCACGTGGTGGATCGGACCATTGGTGCGTAGCGCCAACATCTCGGGCGATGGCTCAATGTGATCGAGACGCCACATCGGCAGCGTCGGCAAGGGTTGTTCTGACATGGTGGCACTTCACTCAATAGCGAGGGCGGAAGGTGACCGGCGGGCGCTGCGGCAGCGAAGACCTAAGACGGCATATAGATGACGTCCTCCGAAGGAAGACCGATTATCAAGAACGGCTAACGCGTAACTGTCTAGGCACATCGCGCGGCGAGATGCGGAACGTTATCTTGCACCTTCGAGGTCAGGACAAAGTCGGCGCGGTGAGCGTTTGAGCCGCCGCCGGCCAAGCTTTCCTGCGCAAGGGTCGACAAGGGCGGCGAGCTGTTGGGTAAGGGCGGTTTCGCCGAGCACACCATGCCCATAGACGCTATCCGACGCGGATTTGACATTTTGCTTTTCTTTCTTCGTTCCATTCGTGCCATCCACGAAATGAAAGTCGGTCGGCGGCTCCCGGCCCGCAACGAAGAGGCTTCAAAACTCGTGCCAATTTGGCCGACCTAAGAAAAAAATCTGTGATGCTTTTACGGGCTTAGCCTGAGGCCAGAGAAGAGCTAGGCGAAATAGGCCGGTGTCGCGGGCCAACAAAGGCGACGGAACAGTGTCGGACAGAACGCCTTGGCGACCTTTAGGTCATGCTAGCGACATTCTGGTCCAGTTTCGAACATAAGAGGGCGGCAAACAGACACGATTGGGGAATTCGATCCTCACGGGGCCAAGGCGCTTGCCCAAGAGCGCCCGCTCATGGTCGCTGCGACAGGCGCATGTTCGCGATAGCCGTGCCGGCGCACCAATGAACGCTAGCGGCACACGCTACGCAATGACTGGAGTGCCCGCCAGCCTCAGGTAGTGCATCGGCTCGGCTTCCGGTCTTCTTTGCCCAGCCGGGGCCGAAGCGCCGAATATCCGCACCATACAGCATCGTTGTTGCCTGTGTGACGAGGCGGTTATAGCGCGCGCCCGATCTTCCAAGACACGGCCTCCGAGAAGAAAGGGGGCGGTCCAACGGCACCTCTATTCCAAATGGCACGCCGCTTGCTGCTCCTGGTTAGAGCACCATCAAATCACGATGAAAGCGACTTGTGCCATGCCCGATACGCGAAGCTCCAGACCGTGGCCTGAGGAGACGGTGCCCCTTCCAGCTGAACATCGGGGCATCGTCTCCTCCGGAAGTCCGTTCTGGGTGGCCGCTTTGCGCATGGCTGGTCCGATGCCGGCGCGCCAACACGGGCCGCGCGCGCAAATGCGGTTTGCCGGTTCTGTTCAGCATGTGAGTGCCGAAAAGCCTTGTCAAAGGGTCGTCACCCAAGCCAAGGCCGGCGGGTCACTGTCACATATCGACAACATGCTGAACCAGTCCAGTGACGCGGAGTCCAGTGACGCGGGTCTGTTGCGTGAAGTGACATTTCAGGCCCCCACATGCTTTGCGATATTGGCTCCTTCCGGCCGCTATCCTTTTTCCAAACGCACTATCGCTAGTGACCGATCCCGCTTCCGGCGCCATAGCCGTGGAAAGCAAGCGGCTCGACGGTGTCCAGCTCGCTCAGATCGATTGCGTTCGGATGGCAAAGGCCAGCAGCCAGGACGTTCCCGTACGTCGGGAGGAAAAAAAGGAGGTTGCGAGCCGCGAGGCCCTCATTCCGTGCCGGGGATACGAGCCTTTGCCCGGTATTGCGCCAGCCTCTGCCAGAATTCAGCGCAGTCTTCTTTAGGAGCAACTTGATGACAGTTCAAAAGAAAGTTCCCTTCGTCACCTTTCTCACGCGTGTTCACGATAAGTCGGTCGACGGGCCAAATCCATATCGCTGGGAAGAAAAGACATCTGACGACTACTTTGCCGGCAAGCGCGTCATCCTGTTCTCGCTGCCTGGCGCCTTCACGCCGACCTGCTCGACCTACCAATTGCCCAAGTTCGAAGAGCTCTATGATGAGTTTGAGAAGGAGGGAATTGACGCGATTTACTGCCTCTCAGTCAACGACGCCTTCGTCATGAATGCGTGGGGGAAGTCCTTGGGCCTGAAGCAGGTCGAGCTCATCCCCGATGGCTCAGGCGAGTTCACACGCAAGATGGGCATGCTGGTTGCCAAGGACAATCTCGGATTCGGGATGCGCTCATGGCGTTACGCCGCCCTGATCAACAATGGCGTGGTGGAGCACTGGTTCGAGGAGGAAGGTTTCTCCGACAACTGCGAGGCCGACCCGTATGGCGTCTCATCCCCGCAAAACGTCCTTGAAACGCTGAAAGCCGCCGCATGACCTAGAAAACGTCTCACTGGCGCCATTGCAGGCCCCAAGAGGCTCCTCGACAGGATTATCGCACTCACCATGCAATCTTCAGCAAGCCTGTTTCAGCGCCAGAAGCAATCCATCGTCGCATCGCCTCAACTCATTGAGTCGATTCGCTTGCTGCAACTGGCGCATACCGAACTGCATCAGTTCGTGGAGCGGGAAATCGAGAAGAACCCGCTCTTGGAATCTGCGTCAAACGATGGCGGGCCTTTTGACGATGCTTCGATTTCAGGAGCGGATCAGCCTCTCGGCCCTGGTGCAAACGCCGTTGAAGGACTGACCGGGGCAGGGTCGCCTGAACGGCTCGGTCAATGGAAATCACTTCGCAACACGACCAACAACCCGCCGGGCAATGGCCCTTCCCTCGACGAGTTTGCCACCCTCGCCGAAACATTGCACGACCACGTCGCTCGTCAGATCGCCCTCACTGCGTTCACACCACAGGAGCGGCTGATCGCTGGCCAGCTTGCCGCCGATCTAGAAGACACTGGCTATCTTCGGGCAAACCTTTTGGAGCTGGCCGAGAGCCTTAATGTCCATGAGGCTGTTGTGGAACGGGTTCTCGGAACCTTGCAGCAATTTGATCCACCGGGAGTTTTTGCGCGAAGTCTCAGAGAATGCCTCGAGATCCAGTTGCGCCAGCGAAACCGGCTCGACCCGGCAATGGCAGCTTTGGTTGCCCATCTTGAAATGCTTGCGCGACGCGATTTTGAGGCGCTGAAGCAGCATTGCGGCGTCGATGAAGAAGACCTTCTCGACATGATGCATGAGGTTCGTGCGCTCGACCCAAAGCCTGGGAACAGATTCGAATCCGGTGCGTCTGAATCAATCGTACCCGACGTCTGGGTCACGCCCTCGCCGCAAGGCGGGTGGCAGATCGAACTTGATCCCGCCACGCTGCCGAAGCTGCTGATCAACCAAACCTACTATGCCGAAGTCACGCGTCAGACTGCCCAAAATTCGAAAGATCAAGCATTTCTCGAAGAATGCTTGCAAAACGCGAACTGGCTAATCCGCAGCCTCGATCAGCGCGCCAAGACGATTGTTAAGGTTGCGGCTGAAATCGTGCGTCAGCAGGATGCCTTTTTGGAACATGGCGTCGCCCACCTGCGGCCTCTCAATCTTAGAACCGTCGCTGACGCGATCGGCGTGCACGAGTCGACGGTAAGCCGGGTGACCTCGAACAAGTACATGCTTACCCCGCGCGGAGTTTTTGAACTGAAGTATTTTTTCACCGTCGCGATCGCGTCCTGCCAAGGCGGCGATGCGCACTCTGCCGAAGCTGTCCGGCATCGGATCAAAGCGATCATTGCCGCAGAATCTCCCGGCGACGTGCTTTCCGACGAGGACATCGCTGTCCGGCTGAAGGAAACCGGCATTGATGTTGCGCGTCGCACCGTCACAAAGTATCGCGAAGCAATGAACATCCCCTCCTCCGTACAACGCCGCCGGGAAATGCGCTTGTGTTTTTAGATTTGGGTCAAGGCAGCCAACATCACGTTGCATTGCATCAAAGTGGAGACTTCGTTCATGACCCGATCCGCAGCAGGCGTTATGAACGCTGTTCTGCACGACCCAGAAAAGCCAGTCCCACCGTCTGGCCCGGCATGGGGTGCCGTCATTTCGCTTTCCTTGGGCACCTTCGGGCTGGTCACGGCAGAGTTTCTGCCTGTCAGCCTGCTCACGCCCCTCGCGCATGATCTCGGTATCAGCGAGGGAGCGGCTGGGCAGGCGATGACGGCGACAGCTATCGTCGGGGCGATCTCGGCGCCGACGGTGGCCATCATCACAAAGCGCCTGGACCGCAGGACCGTCATGTGGACCATGACGGTCCTGCTGATCCTGTCGGACGTTCTGGCGGCCGGCGCGTGGTCGCTGGCGGTTCTCCTGACTGCACGCGTCGTGCTCGGCATAGCGCTCGGAGGCTTCTGGTCGATGTCGGCAGCACTGGCGATGCGGCTCGTTCCAAGCCACCTCCTGCCTCGCGCTATGTCGACCATCCTCACCGGCGTTTCCGTAGCTACCGTCTGCGCAGCTCCAATCGGCGCTTATGTCGGCGATATCTGGGGATGGCGAAGCGCCTTCATGCTCGCCGCAGCCGGCGGCGTCGCTACACTGCTCGTGCAGCTCATAACCATTCCGAGACTGCCTCCGATTGGAGTGACTAGCGTCCGAAGCCTGCTGGATGTGGCAAAAATTCCGATGGTCAAGGTTGCGCTTTTTGTCATCCTGCTGGTCGCTTCCGGCCACTTCGCCGGAATCACCTATATCCGCGCCTTCCTCGAAAAGATTCCCGCGCTTGACGTCGAGACGATCTCGCTTGTGTTGCTTGCTTTTGGCATCGGCGGATTCTTCGGCAATTTGGCCGGCGGGCTTCTGGCCGAGTACAGTCTCAAGGCAGTCGCGGCCCTTGCACCGCTGCTCATAGGGATAGCGGCTGTTTCGCTACTGACGGCGGGAGCATCGGCCTTCGCCTCGGGGATTGCGGTTGGCGCGTGGGGCTTTGCCTTCGGCGCGGTGCCGGTGGGATTACAGACGTGGATGGTGCGGCGGGCCGTTCCCGAGCAGGCCGAAAGCGCCGGTGTGCTGATGGTCGTTGCATTCCAAGTGGCAATCGCAGCCGGCGCGATTTTCGGCGGGCTATTGGTGGAGAATGCGGGGATCGCCAGCGCCATTGCCTACAGTGCTGTTGCCACGTTCGTCGCTGCCCTCATAGTTTTCCTGCTCGGCCCGAAGCGCGGAACCTAGACCGCCTGACAGGAGAGATCTCAGCAGCGCAGCGGGACGAGAGGTCCAATCGCATGCACGGCGCGGCGCGATCCTCCGCTTGCGGGCGATGCCCCGACGGGAGCGACTGGCTCGCCTTCGATAATGCCTTTACTCTCTTGACGAATGCTCTGGCGGATCGATCTGTCGTATCGTTCGCATACCATCAGCTTGCCTGGCCACTCCACCCTTTGACACGGTGCCTATCCCTCCGGGGCAGCACGAATGCATTTTCGGCGAGCGTCCTAGCGACCTGATCTTATCCTTGTAGTGCTGGGCGGGTTACGCCCCTTGAACTGAACCCATATTGTGGGCGCACCTGCCGATCCAATTCGCCCTTAATCGTCTCGAAGCGACGTAAACGTAACCGTCATTGGCTGCAACAAAGTTGCATTCTTCGGCGCAATAACCCTGCTTACTCGAAATGCCCCGCCACCGAGAGGCGGGTCATCCGCGCTCCGCCCGGCGAAGTCGTTCATCCACGCAACATTGCAGAACAAAATAGGCATTTCTCAGCCTCTATGGGACGTCATGATGGATTCGATCGAAGGTTCCTATGTCAGCCGAGTTGGTTAGTTGATCCGTTTTGACGCGAATTCTAATCGAGCCTAATCCAGCTGGTGAATGGTAGATTGTGGCACAACAGCCTTGGCGATTTCACATAGGTGCTTGTGGTGCGTGAGATAGATGACCTGACCTGTGTTCGCCATCTCCCCAAACAATCTAAAAACTTCCTCCGAGCGAATATGGTCAAAGGTTTCCATGATGTCGTCGGCGATGAAGGGAACCGAGGGCCGGAATTGGGCGAACTCGTAATAACCGGCGAGCCTCAGTGCTAGGTAGAGCTGAAAGCGCGCGCCCTTCGAAAGCGCTTCAGCGAGCTTGGATTGCCCGTCGCGCTGCACCGCGATGAGAACCTCCTCGCCTTTGACGGGCTGGGTTGTAAGGCCTGAATACTGCCCACGGGTCATTAGCTTGAATGCGTCTGATGCACGCGCCATCATCCCCGAACGGTGGTTCTCACGGTAGATCCGCAAAGCATTTCCAGCCGACATGATACCAAGCTTCAGCTCAATGTAGCGAACGGCCTTCTCCTCGATTTCCAACAGGGTTGTGCGCCGTTCGGCATCCAGGCGGGCAACCGCGCTGTCACCGCCGATGGCGTCCAACTTGTCTGCCGCGCGGGTCTGTCGGATCAGCTGTTGCTGGATGATTTCATCGAACTGGCGAAGCCGCTGCTCGCCCTCAGCCTTCTCGACCGCGAGGCTGTCGAAATCGATCGCTTCCAGGATCGAGCGTGCCTGGTCGAATCCATCGACTGCGAGTTCCGCCACTACCCGTTCCTCAAGTTCGGCGACGGTAGTGCGCAAGCCGTCGCGCTCACGCAGCAGCTCGTCGCGTTCGACTACCTCGGACAGAGTGGTGACGCCAAAGACGCCCAGCACTTCATTCTTGCGGCGTTCGTGTGCCGAAATCTCGGTGTCGAGGATTTCGCGCGCCTCCTTGAGGCGCTTCAGCTCGTTGCCGAGGCTTGCCTTCGTTTCACGTGTCCGCTCGGCACGCTCCAGGCGCTCGGCAAGGCGGGTGGCCAACTGCTCCGGCTCGCCATCCTTCGTCGGCTCGTCGGCTTCGACCGCAACGGCGATGACCTCGACCAGAAAATTGGCCCTGTCGGCCTCCATCTTGTCAATACGCAGCTGCAGATCCTCCCGTTCCTGCAGGCTTCTTGACAGTTCGGCCAATTGATCGAGCACAGCGCCAACGCCTGACGCGGACAGACCGCTTTCGAGCCACGTTCCCTTGAGCGCTTCGGTAATGCCGGCCAGCCATTCCTCCTCGCGACGCTCCGCCACCCCTACCGCAACCCGTCGGGCAGCTAGATCCTCTTCTTTGGAACTCACCATTCTGAGCGCCTCGGCATACTCGGCGTCCACCTTGCGCTGCCGGTCCAGAAACAGCTCCGCGATGGCCATGATTGCTTCGAGGGTGTCGCCGGGCTCTGATACTATGCCGACGCTTTCCAGCGCCGCTCTCATTTCCAAGTGTATCTGCTCGCCGGCGTCAGCGGCTCGCTCGGCTTTCAAGCGAGCAAGTTCGATCTGCTCCCAGGAAGCGAGCGCATCGCTGCGCGCCTCGATCTGATCCTCGATCCTTTCGATCAGGCGCTCAGACGAAGGTTCCAGGGCGAGTTCGATCTGCTCCCAGGCAGCGAGCGCATCGCTGCGCGCCTCGATCTGATCCTCGATCCTTTCGATCAGGCGCTCAGACGAAGGTTCCAGGGCTTCTCCGAGGAGCTCGCTAGCGGCCACACGGATTTCCAACAATTGGGTATCCGCATCCTTGACGAGCTGTTGGCTTTGGATGCCGTTTCGTGACAGGTTGGCCGTGGCCTCGGCCAGGGCACGCGTCATTGCCCGGATCTCGGCCAGATCCGCCGCGCCGGCCAGCCGGCCTGCGCTGGCAACGTCATCGCGCGTCAGTGCCACGGCGAAATCGTCAGCGGTGTCACCAGTCAACACTGCGCGGTGCGTTGCCCACGCATCATCGCGGAGACGGCGGATGGCGGCAGCCGCTTCATCGTCGACAACGTCGACCGAGGCTCGAAGGGCATCCAATCGTGCGGCGAGCATTGCATGGTTGCCCTCGTATTCGGCGAGGCGTTCGGCAAGTACCGCGGTGTTCCTTGCCAGTACTGACGCTACTGTCTTCCAGGCGGCAATCTGCCCGGCGCTCGGAACCGCAACGTTGGCGAGAGCGAGGGCATCTCCGTTCCATGGACGCAAGCGAGCCAGCGATGCCTTCCATCGGATTGTTCCCGCATCTCCCGCCTCGCGAGCCGTCTTGATCTCTGCCTTGTGTCCGCTTGCTCGCGCTTTCGACAAAGCCGAGCCCAGCCTTGCCCTGGCGGGTTCGGGCACCGCCCTTTCCTCGCCGACCCGCTGCCTTGCCACCTGCAACGCATCGAGTGCTGCCGCCGCCTCGTCGCGGGCGGCGCGCGCGCCCGTAGCAATACCGGACCTCTGCTCGACCATAGCGCGAACGACGCCAACTGTGACGGCAGGCAGAAGCAGTGCGGCAGGATCCGGCTCGGAAGACCGGCCCAACGCGGCAAGGCAGCTTGCCACGGTGTTGTTGAGGATTTGCAGCCCCATCCTGCGAGTGGGCAAGTCAAAGCCAGCCGCGGTATGGCGCACCTTGCCCTCCGCCAGGCTGCGAATGCGTTCGGAAATCGACAGGATCCGTTCGTCCTCGTCGACCGCAGTGACTTTTGCCGACAGCCGCTCGACCTCATCGATGTTTGCGGACAGTCGCGTTCTGAGGCTGGCATCGTCATCGATCAGTTCGGTGACACTTCCCGTCCATGTCCGGGCTGGGGAGGTGATGTCCGGCAGCTGATCCAGCCGGGCAATCTTGCGGCGCATATCCGCCAGCATCGGCGCAGCACGTACGTAACGAGCAATGGTATCCAGCCTGGCCACCAGCACCGCCCGGTCGCTGATGGTTCGGCCGTACTGCTGCGATGCATCGAGACGTTCGGCCTCCAGCCCCTCATAGGTCGATGCAAGTGTGTCGATCGCATCCCTGCGCGACTTCACGTCAACAAGGCGCTTCTTCAGCAGCGCCAGTTCGGTGCCATGCGCCTGCTTCCGATACAGCGCGTCTGCTTCGGCCTCGAGGCCGTTCAACGTATCGCTTGCGTTCCCAAGACCGGCGCTGGCCGTGAAGAGGAGCTTGCCGAGGTCGCCCCGCGACTCCAGGATCGATTTTCCGCCGGCTTCCAGCGTCTCGTCATCGAGTGAAAACATAGTCGTGTAAGCGTCACGCGACAGTCCGGCGAGATGCGCCGTGATCGCCACCTCGCTCACCGATTGGCCCGTCGCGTTCAATAGCGAATTAGTACGCTGTTTCGTACGCGTGAACGTGTGCTCGGAGCCGGCCAGTTCCAGCACCCCACCGATGCGCATGGCGCTGTACTCATGCAGGAAGTTGTAGCGGCTCCGTTCCTCGATGCCGAACAGCAAATCTAGATAGGCGGAAAGCGCTGTCGATTTGCCGGCCTCATTCAGGCCAAACACGATATGCAGATCAGGTCCGGATTCCGGTTTGGGTCCGAAGTCGATCGTACCATCGGTGAACTTTCCATAGCGAATGAGGTCAAGGCGCTGCAGCCTCATGACGATCCACCGGACTTAAGGCGGGAAGTCACCAAGTCTGCGCCCTTGGAAAGCACCTGATCGAGGAACCGTTCCAGCCCGGCTTCGTCCTTCCCAGCAAAATCCCGTCCGTCGGCCGGAAGGTCGGCGACCATCCTTTGGACGAACGCCCTCGCCTCGGCGCGGAAGGCATCCGAGGTGGCATCGGCGCGCATGGATTGCTCGAGTTCGAAAATCGGATCAGCAGTATCCTCGGCCGTCTCCGCCCGAGGTGGCGCGAGGTCAAGCTCGAGCTTCTCCACCCACGTATGGCCCAGTTGTTCCGCAGCCTGTTCGGCTTCGGCAAGAAGGAGGTCCTTGTCGCGGATCAGCGCCCACATCAGTGGTGATGTTCCTGTTAGGCCAACGCGGGCCACAGCATGACGCGAGCGGACGGTGGCCCGCATCTCTTCGAGTGCGTAGCGAACACGCGCGACGGCTTCCGGCCACTCAACTGCTCCGGTAAGGTCGACGCTGACCCGCTCGAACTGCGCAACGCTGGTCAGCCTTTCCTCGACCTCCACCGAACGGTCGTCGCGCACCGTTACTAGGGAAACTGATTTCTCACTGGCCTCGTTAATGTCCCTCCCCTGCGGTATTCCCGGCATCACCACCGTGCTTGCGCCGGAATGGACTTGGCGAAGATGAATGTGGCCAAGCCCCCAATAGTCGAAACCGTGGGCGTGCAGGTCAGCGATGCTGCAGGGCGCGTAAACGTCGTGACCGGGCGATCCGGCCAGACTGGTATGCATGATGCCAATATTGACGGCTCCTTCGCGAGCAGCCGGATATTTGGGCAGCAGGCTGTCCGGCGCCTTAGGGTTCGCAAAGCTCAAACCATGGAAAACGACGTCCACACCGCCGGCTGTCTGCAATACCGACTGAGCACGACCGCCAAAAATGGTCACGGTGTCAGGAAACACCAGCTGTTTGGAAATCCGCGACAGGGCGTCATGATTGCCGCGGATCTTGAAAACCCTGATGCCGGCCTGGTGCAGGCGTGTCATCTGCGCTGCCAGGAACCGCGCCGTCTTCATCGAGGTTTGATCACCATCGTATAAGTCGCCGGCTATTACCAACGCATCCACGCGTTCCTCTAGGCAGAGATCCACTATCGAAACGAATGCCTGGCGGCTGGCGTCGCCCACGAGCCCGGCAAGATCGGGATTACGCATCGCGAGCGAACGCAGCGGCGAGTCGAGATGAATATCGGCCGTGTGTACGAATCGAAATGCCATTCGGCCTCCGCCAGCAAAAGAGGTGTTCCGAGCTTCAACAGAGATTGCAACGAGGGCTCTACAATGCCCGGTCACACTTCAGCTAATGCCTCGCTCGCGGACTCGCCGGCCACCAACAAACCGTCTTGGGGCCGCAGCAAGCCCTTGGCAATCAAATCGGCGACCCCAGCTGAAATCAACTGCCGCAATTGTGCACTTGTGGCTTTGAAGCCCAGCATTCTCGCAACGGTTATTGCGATTTCTTCCTCCGTCGCACCGAGGTTGGATTTCACGACTTCCATGGCGCCTTGGGCGACTTCGTCCTGCGCAATCATTTCGGGCTTGCGCAATCCAGCGGACACGACGCCGCTGCGATCCCTGAGACGAACAGGAGCACCTGGCTTGAAGCAGAAGCTGCCTCGACGGGCTACTGCACCACCTCTCTGCGCTATGCCTACCCCTCGCTCGATTGCATCCTGAATCCTGCCACCGGCCCGCTGCAGACCCCACGCGCCCCGAATACGCGAAACTATTTCGTCGACATGGATTGGTGTTTCTATAGCCACCACCTGCTCGACCAGTCCGGCCATGATTCCGCTGGGCGTCTCGTGGAGTTCGAACGATCCCGGTCGGTTTAGTTCGGCCTCTTCGTAGGCTCGATTGGGTATCTCGGATCCCTTTGTGCTTT
Organism: Mesorhizobium sp. M0037; assembly: GCF_040323635.1. NCBI lineage: Bacteria > Pseudomonadati > Pseudomonadota > Alphaproteobacteria > Hyphomicrobiales > Phyllobacteriaceae > Mesorhizobium > Mesorhizobium sp. M0037. The sequence continues at coordinate 75,327 of NZ_JAMYVB010000020.1, forward strand.
CGAGACCGATTTCCGTCACGTTGCCTCTGTCGACCGTGACAACCTGCACGGCTACAGCACGATTTCTCTGGACCCCCAATTCGGCCCGCTCATCGAGCTCTTTTCTCGCAGCCTCAATCGCTAATATGGTTCGCTCCAGCTGCTCGCGTGGCCTCTGAAACCAGTCAGCGTTCCAGATGCGATGGATTATCCAACCATGGTCTTCCAGAACAGACTGCCGTAGCCGGTCTCGATCTCGGGCCGAGCGCGATGAATGATATTCTGCGCCATCACATTCGATGCCAAGAATATAGCGGCCTGGCCTCTCCGGATCAGCAACCGCGAGATCGATGAAGAAGCCTGCAATGCCAACCTGAGCATGAACCTGGTAACCCTTTCCGATTAGCGCGTTGGCTACCTGCTCTTCAAAGATTGAATCCATTTCGCGAACCGTGGCCTGGGCAAGCGAAATTCGCCCTGTTCTCGCGTAGTGCAAGAAGAGCTTGAAGGCGAAGATGCCTTTCCCTTTGCCACGCTCCAGGTCGATGTCCTCGTCTGTGATGGACGCGAATACTTCGCAGCTGCGCTTGGCGCGGCTTATGAGGACGTTGAGCCGACGCTCGCCGCCTTCCGCACCAAGAGGGCCGAAACGCATGGCCATGTACCCCTGCGCATTCTTGGCATACCCCACTGAGATCATGATCACGTCGCGCTCATCGCCTTGAACATTTTCAAGGCTCTTGACGAAGAATGGCTCGCTGGGGTGCGCGTGAAAGAACTCCTCCGTATCGGGATTTAGTCGCCGCAGCCCTTCGAGTTCATCCTGGATCGCGCGGCGTTGGCTAACCGAAAATGTTGCAACGCCTAGAGTCTCTCGCGGGTTCACCTTCGCATGACGGATGATCGCTTCGGCTACTGCTCTCGCCTCTACCGGATTGGTTCCTGTGCCACCGGAATCGAAGACCCCCTCTGGCACATGATGAAACCGCAACCCCATGCCTGCCTCTTGGGTATAGGGGCTTGGCACGATGAAAAGCCGGTTCTCGTAGAACTGGCTGTTCGATACGGCGATCAGAGATTGGTGACGGCTACGGTAGTGCCAGCGGAGCATACGCTGCGGCAAGCCGCGGGCCGTGAACAGGCCGAGGATGCTTTCGATGTCGGCGACCTGCGCGCCCTCACCCTCGTCATCTTCAGACTGCGAGCCTGTCACCTTGGCGAAGAATGTCGTGGGTGGCAGTTGGCGTTCGTCGCCAACAACGACCACCTGATTGGCCCTGGCGATCGAGCCGAGCGCGTCCACAGGCTGTATCTGAGACGCCTCGTCCATCACAAGAAGATCGAAGGACATCCTGCCGGGCGACAGGAATTGGGCCACCGAAAGCGGGCTCATCATGAACACTGGCTTGAGTGCCTGGATGGCAGGCCCTGCCTTCTGCATCAACTGCCGGATAGGCATGTGGCCCCGTCTGCGCGCCATCTCAGAACGAAGCAGTCCGACTGGTCCAGCTCCGCCGTCTCTTGAAGGAATTTTTCGGTGATGAGCCGTCACAACTTCGATGGCACCGGCCTTGATCCTCTGTCGGTCCAGATCCGCGAAGTCACGTACAGCCCTGGAATGCAATTCCCCGTCGAACCTTGCCAGCTCCGGCTCATGGGTCGCCATCGCTAGAAACATTCGTTCGTAGTAGGCCATATCGAAGACTGATCGCGCCGATCCTGTAGTAATCTGGCCGTCGGCCAGGCCGTCTATCAACTGTCCCAGTCCAGCCTTTCGGGCTGTTTCGGATCGCTCTCCATAGGCAACCCATTTTGAGAGCTGTTCCTGATGATCAAGCCACCCCTCCAGTCGAGAAACAACCTCGACTATCGCGACGTCTGGAAAATCGTCTACTCCAAACAAGGAGGGAGCATCGGCTTTCAAATCCCCTGCAAGCGCCTTCAATTCCCGCGCTGCCGCTTGGGCCGCTTCACGCGCTGAACGCGCCAAGTTTGCGATCTCTTTTCTTTCAGGCAACCGCGCAGCCAAATGCCGGATTGAGCCATTTTCTCTCAGCCAAAGTTCGGCTTGCGCGAGAGCGGCCCAATCGGATCCTCGACCGAGCCACGACGAGCCGAATGCGAACTTGCCAAGGCTTTCCCCGTCCTCGATCTCTTGATCAAGCGCTTGTAGTCTGCCTAGTCGGCGTAGTATCTCCACCCGCTCACTGATCAGATCTGGAACGTCAGTCAGAACCTGTCGTGACGCGTCATCGGCTTGAGCTACAGTGCTTGCCTTCGCTTCCATCATTTGCAGCGAGGCCCGCTCGGCGGAAGCCACGTCACCTTGCAGGGATGACGCAAGGTGGCCTAAATCGTTCCAAAACCCCTCGATAATCGGCTGACCGATGTCGATCACCTTACGAACTCGGACCGCACGCGCGCCCGCTTCAGAGCGCTCCGCCATCCGCCCGGCTATAATTCGCGGTTCCGAGCCAAGTCCCCTCAGCGTGCGCATCCACTCCACTAAGGCCTGGAGTGGTGCCGAAGACGATCTCTCACCGCGCCAATCGGCTCCGAAGGCGGAACCGCCAAAGGCGTCGCCTTGGCGCACTTTTGCTGCGGCCGCTTGGCCCTTCATTAGAATGTCGAGGAGACCCACTATCTCCGCCGCAGGCGCGCTAGGGGCCACCAAAATAGTCCGCACAAGTGCAGTGGCACGACGGTAGTCGCCATTCAATGCTTTCAATATTCCCGTGTTCTCGGCGAGCGCTTGCCGCGCCGCGGCCACGTTGGTACTCCACGCGGCATCAACAACTTTGCCCTGAAGCTCGGCTCTAGCAGTCTCTAGCGTTGCTACGCTGTCGGCAAGGTCACCAGCCTGTTCCAGCCCGGAGTCCCAAACTGTGGCTGCGAATGCCTCAGGGCTCGCATCGGGGGCTGCCGCAACTCTCTCGCCGGTCATCACTAACCTGAGGAGTCCTGCAAGCGTGTCCGGTAAAACCGTAGACCCCAGTTCTTGATTTAGCCGCTCAGCTTCTTCTCTTAAGCGTGGGAGCAACACGGTTAGCTGGCGCGCACGAACGAAACCATCTTTCGGAAAGTCTGAAGGAAGCTTAGCAAGCTCTGTCTCGAGACCTTCAATTGGCGTGTCGATAGCCGTCGCCACCAACTGCTCCGACAGTTCCTCGGATTTGCGGTTGAAATCTGTTCCTGTCCAGAGAAGCGATGCAATGTCCTTTGGACGCTCATCCCAAACCGGCGAGACTAGCGCCTCGGCAGGAAGTCCAGGTGCGGACGCGAGAAGCTCAGCGCGATCTTCTACCTCGCCGCTGTCGCTGAGGATTTGCGGAGGCTTCGCCTCGATCCGCTCAGCAATATCGGCCAGTTTGGCGTGCAGAGCCTTTGCTTGATCCAGCGACGACGCAATGCGTGGGACGAGCCTCTCAATGGTCGTTGGTAGGACGACATCCAGGCCAACTCCCCGCCATGGGTGGTGGATCGGCAAGCCGATCTCGTTGATCCGCTGAGACACGTCATCGAGAAGTTTGCGACGTTGCGAGACACCCTCATTCGTCCAAGCGGTGGCATCCTCAAGTTCAATATCAACTGTCTTTTGCCCGTTCTGCCTTAGTCGGGTTAGCTGGCCAAGAACCTGGTATGGAGTGAGTTCGGACCTTCCAAATGGAACATGCATCCTTGTAGCATGTGCATTGAGTTTATCCCTAGCCTCCAGCAGGCGTTCAGTAAGGGAAGAAGCAAGCTGTCCGCGAGGCGATCCGAGTTGCCAGGTGCGCCGCAACTCCTCCAGCATCATGCGCTTGTTTGCCTTGTTGCTATGGAGCTCAAGGCAGGCGTCCCCCACCCCCGCAGTGTCAAGCCGTCGCTTTACGACCTCAAGTGCGGCCATTTTTTCCGCAACGAACAACACGGTCTTTCCATCGGCAACGGCCGACCCGATAATGTTTGCGATCGTCTGCGATTTTCCTGTCCCGGGAGGACCTTGGATAACGAGGTCGCGACCCTTTCTTGCATCATGGATCGCCAGCGTCTGAGAACTGTCACTGTCGACGATATGCAACATTTCGGCAGGCGCGATATGCGGATCAATCGCAATGTCGTCCGACATCAGCGGTTCGCGTGTTTCGAAACCATCTGAAAGAAGCGAGCGGATCTTCGGTTGTTCGATAATCTTTGCGCCATCCGGCCAGAGATCCGGATCCAGGTCACGGTACATCAAGAACTTAGCGAACGAGAAGAAGCCGAGCACCATATCATCGGCAAGAACCTGCCAACCCTCTTTGGTCGACACTGCTTCGGCAACGCCTTCGAGATAGGCCGAGACGTCGAAGTCGTCTCCTACTTCAAAACGCGGCAGGGCGAGCTTGTGAATGCGGTCGAGATAGAGTTCCAAGGAGAGGTTTGCGGTAAGATCTTCCGTACGAGCTCGCAGCCGAAACTTTTCTCCAGCGGCCCCTCGCTCCAGCCGTACCGGGACCAAAATGAGAGGAGCCTGACGGATGTTTTCTTTGTTGCTCGGGTCAATCCACTTCAGCATGCCAAGGGCCAGAAAGAGGATATTGACGCCCTGCTCTTCCTCAAGTGTGCGGGCATCGTGGTAGAGATCAAGGAGCCGGCGCTGCAGCCCCGTTGGGGTCATCCTCGTCTGAAGCTTGGTGTCAGAATGTCGCGCAGATACCCCTCTGTCGTCGAATCCTTCGTCCTCAGGCTGAGCAAGAGCAACGGGGGAAAAGTCGATTTCCTCGTCTGGAGGGCTGCTTTCAACCTGGCCTGCCTTCGGCCGATCCGGCTTGCCGGCCAGGAAGGTAAAAGCCTTTCCTTCGCTCACCAGCAATCGATAGATCTCAGACGACCTCTCGTCGACAATATCGATCGTCTTCGCGCTCTTTGAAAACCGTGGCACATTCAAAAGTCGGTTGCGAGCAGAAAGGTCGAGCAATTCCATCCTGGCTCGCTCGAGCTTTTCCTTTAAAGGCAGATCGCTTTGGAAGACCGATTTTTCAACTTCCGACACTCACACCCCCCTGATAGGCTGGACACATAGAGCCTAGACAAGGGCTGTCCGCAACATAAAATGCTGGTTTTTCCAACCTCGAATGGCTGCCACCAACACTTCAATCGTTTAGTATTGTGAGCACTGCGGCTTGGTGGAAAAATTGCGGATGTTTGTTTAATGTTCCGGACACTTCGCATCCCCACCTTGATCTCGAGGTTCCCTTTCAGACAAAATGCCATCATACGTGTGGACGAGGTGTTGGCAGCTCTGGCATCCGCCTCGCCGGCCACGACCAACTGGCGCACAAGCCGACTTCTTTTTGAATCGGCCTCCTATTTCATTCCGAGAAAACTTGTAGGCTCCAGCGCGGAAAGATGGTCGTGTTTACGGAAAAGGTAACTACAAAGTCGTGACTTCGGGCTGATCTGCGAAGGCACCATGGTGTTCAAAGCGCCGAACTACAAGGCAAACCAGCGCCAGCGAAAAAGGCGCCTATGAATGGTGCAGAGGCACGTTACAAATCATGCAGCTTGCGTTTCGCAAAGGATCGGAAATTGAATAACAATCGCTATTCTCATCGTCGCCGCGCGCGACCAAGGCGCGGCGCTGAACCAATCGTCCGCAGACGTTTCTCTACAGATGTGCGCTTGCCTCTGATCCTGGTGATCGTGGTGGCCTTGGCTGCTTACGCGACCCACTATTTTACAGGCTCGGGTGACCAGTTACGTGGTCTCGATATAGCAAACTCGGCCGGGTCGAGACGGGCGCCGATAGTAGGCATAGCATCGGTGATTGATGGAGACACGATAGAGATCCACGGGCAGCGCGTCCGCTTCAACGGCATCGATGCACCCGAAAGCCGCCAATACTGCAATGACGCTAGCGCACATCAATACCCCTGCGGGCGCCGGGCGGCCGAAGCATTGGCGAATTTCCTTGCGGCTTCGCAGCCTGTCCAATGCACATTTGTTTCATGGGATCGGTACCGTCGCTTCGTCGGTGATTGTCGGCGCGCGGACGGTGTCAGCGCCGCGTCCTGGATGGTCGGACATGGCCAAGCCTTGGACTGGCCCCGCTATAGCCACGGCGCCTATGCGCAACAGCAAACTAATGCTGAAACCGCAAAGGTTGGAATCTGGATTGGGACGTTTGACAACCCTTGGGATTGGCGCGAACAACATGCCGAATCTGCGAGCCCAACCAAAAGCCCCCTTGGGCTTGTCAGCCGTCGCCAAGTAGCACAGAGCTACTCATGCCAACCTCGCCGCTTGTGCACGCAGATTTCATCTTGCGAAGAAGCACGTTGGTATCTCGCCAACTGCTCATGGGGGAGCAAGTTGGATCGAGATAGCGACGGGATTCCGTGCGAAGGCGTTTGCTGACCTGGGCTCACGCTTTGAGCCCATCCCCAACCATCACTCCCTAGTGTGCGCATTTAGCGTTATGAATTGGCGGTCGGAGCTTCGATGCAATTGCGCGAGTGCCGATAGAGCCTGGCAAAAGGGCTGGCTGACGTTTGTCTTGGAAAATTCCACCAGCTCGTTAAGTCCGGACGGGCTAGAAAACCGCAACGCTTCGTAGCGGCATACAGGGATCTGCCGATTGTCTTTGAAGCGCTTGTCAGGCCCGCCGTTTTTGTTTGGGTGAGCCCAGGTGTAGCTCACGATCTCCGCATCAGATGGAACTTTGCCGGTCTCGATAAAATTACTCGGGGCGAATTGGGTCTGCAGATCGGCATATCCGACTGCGCCGTATCGGTTTCCGTCCTTCACCAGCACTAGGTCAGGCATGAAGAAGAGCACCTGCCGACCCACATGGATTGAAGGAGGAGTAACGTTGCTGCGTACAACCTTCGGCAAGGAGCTTGTAAGTGTCGTGGGCTTTTTGTCGACCAGCATGCTGGCCCCGGCATTTCGCTTCCAAGCAGTCAGATCCTCTATCTTGCCGCCGGCAGCGACATGCCATCTTCCTGCGCAGCCGGTGAGAGTTTCGAACGCGCCGACAAGTCGCCCGTAGGCGGCCTCCGCGTCTTTTTCCAGATCGTAATAGAGCACACTCACCCGGCGGTAACTGTCAAACCATTTGCCAATGAGCATACCCGGCACAAAGGCACCGATGCCCAGCACCGGTGCGGCACCTCCGAGCTTGGTTCCCACAAGGAAACCTGCAATCCCGAACAAAACCGCGAGTGCTACGGACAGCCGCGTCTGCGATTGCCTGGCATTGATTTCATCGAGCACATTGGCGAATGTCTCGTCACGCATTTCCACCACATCGCGGGACTCGATTTCTCTCATCACGACGCCGTCAGAGACGTATTCCGGGCGCGAGGATTGTGGACGGGGTTGCGGCGCAGATGGGGTCTGAGAGAGCTGAACTACCTTCTTCGCGCTGGCCTTGCCTAAAGTGCCACGATAGTAGAGCCCACCAACGCCGGCGTGGATGTAGTGACCTCTTGGCCCAGTGCCGATGCGGAGGCCCTTCACGCCAACGGAAGCGCCAACCCCACCGGACGAAAAGTTAAAGCGGAATGGTCCCGCACTGATCGATTTTCGAACGTAAAACCCCATAGCCCAATCCCCCCAACTCAACTGCCGTACCGACTAAGGCGCCAGTCTCTCGTCCCCATTCATGGCTTGGCGCCACCAACCGGCGCCAATTTTGATCGCTGCCTCACCCTAATCTCGATGCGCCTTCGAGCCCGTACATCGCCAATCTGCGCTCCGTCGGTGAGATGATCGCCGGGCAGGATGAGCTGACCACCAGACATCGGCAAAATCGTAAACCCCTTTAATGCGGGCATGTCACTGAGCACACTTGTAACTGAAATCGCGCGGGCCAGCCCAAGACCGGCATTGTCGGCGGGATGGAGTGAGCCGATTTCCACTTTCCCTGACAGGACCGGTTGGAGCCCCTTGTCCATGTTGGAGGATTCGCCCGCCATTGCCTGTTCGTCCGTGTGTCCAATTACCTCAATCACGTCGACACCGTACGAGGTCGCAGTCCCGGCGATGGTCTTCGCAAGATCGCGCAACTTTGTTTTGAAGGCATTCGAAAGCTCTGCGCTTCCGGTATCGAAATTATAGCCATCCAGTTCGCTGAGACTGATGATCGGCGGCCAATCGTGAGGTTTTGCTGCTTGCGTCGGCTCTGCAGCCTCCTTGAGCACATCAGCCAGATCCTGCAGCCCTTTGTCGGTGCCGGCGTAACCAAATTCTCTCAAGACCTTCGCCGCATCTATCATGGCCTTGGTCTGATCAACGCTTATGTCGTTGTCCGCAAGGACTTTCGCGACAGGGGCATTTCGCACGACCTCCTCCAGAGAAATACCTGCTTCCTTGACCGACTTAACAGCATCCTTGGCCAGGACCAGCTCGCGCCATTGTTCGTCGGGAACGGTTCCTCCCCTCGTGGGCTGAAACACCGCTTTTATCTGAGCCAGAAGCCGCTTGTTCTCGGCTTCGAGCCTCTGCACGTTTTCCTTGTTTGATTGAGTGGCTCGCAGTGCCTCATCGGTCTCTTTCTGCTTTTTCGTGATGATAGCACCGGCTGCTAGCAACAGGCAGAACACCAAAAGCAGCATCGTCTCGGCCATGGTCAGGCCCAGTATCAAACCGCGGCCAAAACCCTTGCGCTCGAAGGCGACCGAAGTCCCGCCAGCGTCACTCACCTGCCCCACCAACTGGTTCGCTTAGGCGGTTCCGTTCGTTCGGCGGGAGGCTCGCTTCCCAGAGTTTGGAAAGCGTCTGGTTGGGGCTCAGGCTCGACCCGAATTGGTGCGCTCTCGACGGTGTCATTTGCGGCCAGATCTGCCAGTGGCTGTTCAATCGCGATAGGAGCGTTGAGAGGGGGAACAGGCCTCGGCGCGTGAAGGGTTCTTCCTGCCAAGGTTGCGACAAGGTCTCCGGTGTCCTTGCTTTGCTTTTGCACCACTGCGGCAAGCGCCTGGGTCAAGCGTTGTTGCGCTTGGACGCTCTCCGCTGTTTGCTCTGCGGCTGCCACAGCCTTTTCCACACCTGCGGCCACTTTAGCCACAGCATCAACGATGCCCGCCATGCGGGCTTGCTGTTCCTGCGAAGCCGTCTCTGTTTTGACAGCATACTGAGCGACCGCGCTGCCAAGAAGTTTCACCATCGGCGCCAGATCGTTCTTAAGGACCTCATCAGGGACGACAACCTTCTCCAACTTGGTGGCTACGCTTTCGGCCTGTTCACCCAGTCTGCCAACTGAAGAGGACATTGAGCTGTTGGCTTTGTCGAGCAGATCGGCTGCCGCCTCGACGCGCTGTGCGATCGACGAGAACTGACTTTCGATCTGCCCAAAATTGTGGCTCAAAGCATTGCTGAGCTTTCCCGAGGCCTCTTGAACTGGTCTGATCGATTCCATCGCGATTTTATCCAGGGCCGATCTTATGTGCTCTCCGTTCCGCTCCGCTTGAACGGCGATTTCGGCAAAACCCTCCTCCAACATCTGATTGCTTACGCGGCGAAAGTCAGCGAATTCCCTGGTTACACTTTCCATCTCGGCTCTTACACGCCGCGTCATATCCGCGAGTTCGTGCCTGACCGTCCGTTCGATGTCGGCAGGATCGCGGCGCATCTGATTGTAAAAGATCCGCAAAGCAATGCCCGTGATCGTCGACGTCACCGCGATACCAAAGTTCCTCACGATTGTGTCGGTGGATCCTTCGGAACCAAACTGAAACAGCGATACGCCGAGACTCGTCAACGTAAACAGGAAACCCATGTAGTAGAGATTGTCGCCTGTTTGCTCATCGTGGAGCCGTAGCTTGCCGGTGAAGACGGACGCGGCAAGATAGATGAGCATCAGGCACACCGGTGCGCTCGCCGCCATTATAGGGTCTACGCCCGACAGCTTGGCTATTGCGATGAACACGCAGCCACCCAGGGTTAGCGTCGCAAAGACGAAAAGGGGCAGGCTCGGATGTCCTAAGAACGACTCCCCTCGCTTCTTGGCCATTAGTTTAACCCCTCCAACCCTACCAGCTTCTCAAAATCACCATGATGGCTTTGAACCCACCGGGTCCAGAACTCTGCATGTTCGAAAGAGCCAAATGGCTTCTTCGCCCTATCGACGTAGAGTATCGTAAACCCGACGCCATCGAGCGATGTCCCGTAAGTCCTGTCAGCCGCGCTATCAAGGTACTTCTGATAATCGAGACCCGAACGATATTGTGAGTACAGCGCCGTATGTTCGATCATATCTGACGCGACTATTATTCGCTTAGCGGTCTCTTTCGCCAAACTGCTATCGAATAGCGACAGTTTGATTTTCTGAATTCCGGCAATGATCGGAGATTGGCTCGCGGATTCTCCATTGGGAATCTGGTCGGGAAGGTTCGTCAAAGGGTCCTCGAACGCATCTTCCCATTTCTTCTGCCGCCGAGACGGATTGTTCGTCCAGCTGTCGACCGTCGAGCCGTCGCCCGGGTTGCATCCATCAAACATCACAGTCAGGTCGCCGGGCCTCGCGCCCAGCGTCAATATCTTGAGATAGCCGCCAGGCTCGACGCGCCCAATGGTCTTGCGGAATTCATTCTTCAGATCCGCCATGGTTATCGGCGAAATCGGGTCGGTGGCGTCGATCAAGACCGCTGTCAGGCTCACAGGTCCGTTCAGTGGGCAATTCGTGCTGATGTCGATTTGGTCCTTCCCGGATCTCGACCACATCCAAACAAAACCGGCCAGCATCACAGCCGACAGCACGGCCAATCCGGCTGCTGCGACAATTGTGCCGCCACTGCCTTTCTTTCTTCTGCGACCCCGCCTAGCCATTCACGCTATCCGGATGAAGCTTGTCGAGATCTCGGTACTGTTCGATCCCGCGCTCGCATTCCAGCCCGATGAGCCGCACCTGAGCGTTGAGTTCTTCCTGCGCGTCACGAATTGAGGCGCCCAGGTCCTTCTCGCTCCATTCATCGTCGGACGATATCAGGGGTTTTATGCGCTCAAGTTTGTAGGGTGTGGCAAAATGTTTTGGCGCTGGCTCTGTGCGGGCCTGGAAATTGGCCTCCCTGTACTTTGAGAGAAGCTGGTTGCAGGCTCGCTCCAGCTGGTCTTGATGCTGCGCAAAGAGCGTCAGCAGCCTCGACCGATGGTCGATGATCGCTCGATGCTCCCTGCGTCTGCTCCCCAGCCGCTTGACGATGTCCTCCACCTTCTCGTTGTGCTCATCGCGCACCTCTTGCAGAGCCTCGATGAGCTCGCTCTTGCGCTCGATGTAGTCTTCCCGGCGAGCCACCAATCTGTTTTCGACACCCGCATAGCCCGGGTATGGGTCGAGAACGAACCAGCCGTCGATAAACGCAAAGATCGAAAACATGAGACCAATGCCGAACAGAAGCCAGGATTTCACGTCCATAAGGCCAGCCGGATTGGCGAGCATGCTGCGCACGACCTCGACGCCGGCTCCGTCCACAAAGGACCCGCTAACCTCGCGGTAATGCGCAAGCGCTAGGTTTATGGTCAATGCCAAGCCGATATAGGCCACTATCGACAGCGCGCCGATCAACTTCACAAAAAGCGATCTGTGAGTCACCAGGCGTGCACAGAATATTGCGAACAGCAGAGCGGCGCCGATGTTCAAAAACGAGAAAGCGGCGGCTTCGAGGAGCCCGCCAAAGAATCCCTGTTCATTTCCCTTTGCGAGGAAATTTCCGTTCATCGCTGTTTCAATGAGGAACAGGAAGATTAGCAGGGACACTCGGAAAACATGGGCCGCTCCGTGTTGAACCCTCACAGCCCGGACAAGCCCGTGCTTCTGTTTGAACCAGTCGTGTTCTTTCTCCGCATCGTTGAGCGATTTGCGCAATCCGTGAAGTTCGTCCAGGCCCACCGCGATCGAGGCCTTGAAATCGGAAACACTGGCGGCGTTCGCCTGACGGATTAGACCAAACTGCTCTTCAAAGTCGAGGCCAGCCAATCGGCCGGAGAGTAGCTGTAGGCTGTCTTCGAGTGTGTGATGTGCGGCCTTCTTTTCGTCCTCGACCCTCTCGATAACTGTGTGCTCTATATCGTCGAAATTCTTGGCCGTTTTCGGGGGCTGGTTAGCCTCGCCTCGCTGCGTTCCACGACCTTCAAGATCCATTTCGCGATCAATTTTCGCGACATCCAAGCTATTGAACAATTGGGTGCTGGCGCGGAAATCGTGATTTGCCTCTAGTAGAGACTCCCGCAGTTTATTTAGCTTTTCGAATTTTATTCCCACAGCACCGCACCCATTTTTGTACCTCTGCCCGCACAAATGGCTTCTATGCACAGTAGAAGCAAAGGGCAACTGCGTCTTCGCAACTTTGCGGTCCACTGCTCACGAGACGGTCGTCTGATGTAAAAATGACAACGATAGCTGCCGTGGCAAGCGGACTTGGGCCAATGAATAGGCCAGGCAGCATACTCTTCTCCGCCGGGCTTTGTGGCGAAGGAACTGAAGATCACGCCAATGAGCTGCTAAAAATCGACTCCAGAGGCGTTCGCGCAGTAGCAGAAGCGCACGCCCTCGGCGCGCACCACGCCACCAAAGTAAGCGCCGTCAATCTCGACCTCGCCTTCAAGGGTTTCGTTCCTGGTTTCAGCCGACAGGCTTCGCGCAGCTTGTGAGCCAGCACAAAGGCGGTCTTGTACTGCACGTCCAGATCGCGAGAGAACTGGACCGCCGACATGCCCTTCGCGCCGTTAACAAACAGGCAGATCGCGGCGAGCAGATCGACAAACGACAGCTTGCGCCAAGGCGAAGATCGTGCCCTCGTAACCGAGAACTGCGCCCCCGCAAGCGGCGCACTTGAACTTGCGACGGGTCGGAATGTCGTAATGATCCAGGCACCCGCATTTCCGGCAAACAGGCTCGCCTTGAGTCGAAGCCCAGCGAAGGCGCTTGAACGCGTCGTAAGCCTTTTCCTCCCCACCCTTGTAAATCTCTTTCAGAGAAAGGGAGCGGCTTTCGGCGGAAAGGAGGAAGTGTTGGGCTATTGTCATCATATCCGGTTATATGCGGGGCTTGTATCGCCAAATACAGGGGCCTGTACCACCGACTGTGATGATATTTTTTGAGGCGAGGCTATGGCAGGCAAGGACGACCCGCAGACCGTCGAATACGAGACGAAAGCCAAGAACCTTTTGAAGTCAGAGTTGAAGCGGAAGGGCGTTACCTATGCCCAACTCGCCGAAAAATTGGCGACTATGGACATTCATGAAACCGAGCGTAATTTGAACAACAAAATAAGCCGGGGGCTTTAGCGCTGCGTTCTTACTGCAATGCTTAGACGCTATCGGGGCATCCTCATTGCGGCTTTCGGAGTAGTTTTACTCGGGGCGGCTTTACCGCCAGACGAGCGCAAGAGCACTCAGCCCCAACATTCCGAACAGCATCAAGAGACCATAGGCAACCCTGTTGCGGCGAGTCCTCCGCCAGTCCAACAGGCAAATGAACCCCAAGTTACACTAACCATGCCAAGCAGGTCACGATGATCGCAGTTCCGATCTGTGTGCCCGGTGGAACGCTGCCGACGCTGCCCAACAGTCGGCGAACTGGACCACCATTGGCGCTATCGTGGGTGCTTTCACGCTCGCCGCTGCTATGGCCGCTGCTTACTACGCCAAAGAGGCTGCTAGGCACACCCAGCGCAGCGCCGACATTGCCGAAAAGGCTTTGCTCGATATCGAGCGCCCGTATTTGTTCGTCACCGCCACCAAACCGTTGGTGGGGGTGACGCACGATTGGGCTGACAAGCCCGACAACAAAAGACCAATTCCGGAAGCGGCATACTCGATCAAGAATTTCGGACGCGCTCCTGCCATCATAAACGAGATTCGGGCGAGCCTCCGGCTTTGCAACTTGCCGCCAACTCCGCATTACCATCCCGGAGAAATCAATGACGTTGAACGGGTGCTCGGGGCAGACGATGCTCTTAGCCCTGCAGCTTTTGATCGCGGCGGCCCTATCACAAACAATGTGCTGAATGAGCTTTTCCTGTCCGATACTCACATAGGGGCGGGTTCCCTTCCATATGTATCTGTATGGCGAGATCACTTATACGAGCGTCAACGGGATCACCGACCAATTCGGATTTTCTATCGCTACTCGCCTGCCGGCAATACGTTCCATTTGCAGGACATTCCCGGCTACACCTACCGCCGCCGTGACGTGAAGAGACATAAGCAAAACGATGACTTATCGGCCTTAGACTTGCTCCGAACGCGTAAAAGCGGCCTCGGGCGGTTGCAAGATCGCTACAATGTTTATTTTTGATATCCGCTCGGCAAGGCGCTTCTCGCCTAAGCAACTAGGCGTTCTCACATTTTTTGTTCAAGAACAAGGCGTTACACAACTTGCCTACGAGGCGAAAGCGCCTTAACTGTCAACGTTTACATACGCGAAAGTGCCTAAACATCCTGCCTGCTGCGGATGGAAAAACGCTGACTGTAAAAGCCCGCCAACCTTTCGGCGGGCGGGCTTCCACTGCCGGAACTGGAGAGTGTCATGTCGACAGCCCCGACAGGTCGGAAAGGGGTCGCTGGTTAGCGGCGCGAGATCAGCAAGCAGAGCCGGCGCAGGTCACGATCATAGGTATCTTCGTTGCTAAGCACTTCGACGCAGCGCTTCTTCATCCGAGTGACCTGGGCGTTCGACATATCGCCGACAACGCTAGCCAGATTCGGGTTGCTCGAAGCGGTCGGGTTGCTGGGGTTGGCGGCTGGATTGGTTCCAACGCCGACATTTACGTCGGTACCGACCCCGGTGACGACACCGACATTGGCGCCGCCGGTGCCGATGGAAGCAGTCGCTCCGCCAGTGTCGCCGACGGAGGCTGCGGCATTTGCCCCAGAACCGCCTAGGGATACGCTAGCCGTAGCGCCGCTGTTGCCGCCCACATTAGCGCTGGCGCCTCCGCTGCCGACGGATACCCCGCGGACGCCTCCGACATTAATTCCAGCTGCAGTCGCTGGCATGCAAAGAATTACGAGAACAGATCCGGCAGTCAGACTGCCCATAAGAATTTCAAAAATTCTTGCCATAGTACGCCTCCTTGTTGCCCTGCAAAGGATGGGACATTTTTTGGGACCTACGGACCCATAGTGACGCACTAGAGTTGAAAAACAACTTAACGGCCCGCGAAAGATTCGTTCTTGGATCATTACTTGGTAATTCTCAGGAGTCAGATATAATAAAATTTTACTTTGGCTCCTACGTGATTTTTCCATTTGTCAGATAATATCATTCCCTAAGCACTCCAGGTGCGGTGCAACAAGGTTCAGGGATGACCGTCCGGCGATCAGTAAGCGGCTACTACCGCCGATCGGACATACAACGCTATATTAGCACCTTTTGACGAACCCGACCGGCGGGCCGAGCCAGAATCCCGTCAGCGCAAAACCTGCAAAATCGCTTCCGATGCTCGCCATTGACTAGCACGGAGGAAGTTCTGAGCGCCAAACACGGTGACCATCAACCTACGGCCGCTGGTAACTGTCGACGTCGAGCATTTCGCCTGGTTGAAAGCTATGTGGCGCCGAAGCGGAAGAAAACACTGCAGACCCCGTTTCCTAAAATCGTATCAGGGCATTAGCAGTGACGCCGAGCGGCCGCCGACCTATCGATTAACTCGGTCCGGAGCCAGAGCGTTATAAAGGAGCAAACACGCCAGAAGTGAGATGACGCTGCCTAGCAGTTGGTCTGCCGTCAGGCCGGAAAAATAAACGAGATCGAACGCCAGTACAGCCATCGCTCTAGCCACTCATGAATTGGAAAACCTAACGAGCTGGTCACCAAGTCCGGCCTGCTCAAGATCGCGCAACGTGTCCTTCAACTCCTTGCGCTTGTAGCGATTGATGATGCCAGCTTAGGTTGTGGCGGCATCTAACAAACATTCGACTCGCGCCTGCCATGACGACGACCCGCCGAAGCGAGCATCGCGAGCGCACAGTATTCAAATCCCCCAAGGCGTCCGTCGAGATTTGACAACAGACAGATGGCGCGGCGCGAGCTCTGACGCTGTACGACTGACGCAAGCGGCTCTCAATCCTGGGCGTTGTCCTTGGTCCGTGTGAGGCGGCTTTCGCCTTCCTCCGGGCCGAAGCAGCTTTCGAAATCATTGCAGTCCCGGCAACTGGGGGAGCTGCACAGCGAAAAGCCTTCGGCCTCGCAGAGCTTTCGGTAAAAGTATTTTTTCCATTTCATGTTTTGGGTGTTGCCGGCCGCCAGCGTCGGAAAATGCGAGGCGAGCAGGCGGCCGAGGTCGCTTCGACTAAAAAGGCTAAGGTCTTGCCAGAGGTGGTCATTGCGCATGGCACGCCGGGCGATGATCTTGGCGAAGCGGGCGCTTGCCTTGTCGTCGGGCCGGGCATGCGCCAGCAGCAGTCCGCGCAGAAGTTCTTCTTCCAGATCCGGCTCAGGCTCGCTCCCCTCTTCCAAGGCAAACGCGTTGATAGGAAAAGCAGGGAAACAGCGGGACAGGACATCGCGCAACTCGGCGCGCGAAAGTCCGGTTGCCTCCGTCGCCGTCGCCTCGCCGGCCTCGATCTCCTCGAGCGCACGTGAAAGCACACAGGCAAGCACATGCTGGTCGAACCTCCTCTCCAGCTGCGGCCATTGGCCGATGCTGAGCCGGGCATAATGTTGGGCAAATATGGTGCGTTCTCCTGCTATGGTCCTATCAAATCATGCACAGACCCGGCCTGCCGCAACATGGGTCGGGCAGTTCTTCGGTGTGGCACTCCGGTCGCCTCGCGTCGAGTAGTCCGGCAATTCTCGTCTGGTCCATCGGCTCTGACGCAAATTGTGTGATTGGAAGAGTTGTTCGCGAACCCTGCCCTGCCGTTTGCGCCTCACGGGGAACACTGGCGCCGGAAATGCCCCCGCAGAGTTGGACGTGGACCGTGCAGGACAAGGCCGCGTGCTGAGTGCGGCCACATGGTTCAAGCCGCCAGACTCACGGTTGAATGCCGTCTCATCCAGAGCGTCAGCGAGTGAGTTCCAGCGCACGTTCAGGACAGGATCGCGCGCCTCGGGATGCAGGCAGTTCCTCCCCTTCCGCAACTTCAATGTCACCAGGCAGGATGTAACCGTCATTATCGAGTTTGAAGATGTCCGGCGCTTGCGCCGCGCATCGCGCGTGGCCCTGGCATTTGGCCTTTTGGACGATGATGCGCATGGCGCTGCCTCCATTGTCTGTGCCCGGCTCGGGGCGGGCCTAAGACCAGTCCAGGACCAAATTTTCGATCCCGAACACATGGCCGCCAGAAGTTATCGGCGCCGTACCCTGCTTGATCCTGAAAGCCGGGATGCGCGCCAGCCACTCCTCCAGGCCAATGACAATCTCCCGCCGGGCAAGGTGTGAGCCAAGGCAACGGTGGGGACCATAGCCAAACGCTGCGTGGCGGTTGTCCTCCCGCTCCAAATCAATCGTGTTGGGGCATTCGAATTCCGCCGGGTCACGATTGGCAATCATCGTGGCGCAGGAAACATAGTCCCCCTTCCGGATCGGCGCGCCTTCGAAGTCGATATCTTTCGTGGCCACGCGGATCAACTGAATGGGCGGATAGGCCCGCAGCAATTCTTCGGTTGCGAGCGGGATGCGGTCCGGTTCGCTCCGCAGCAATTGCTGATCTTTGCGGTTGCGTGCGAGGTACGCCAAGTCAAAGCCTATAGCTGCTGCGACCGTGTCAAGCCCAGCGACGAAGACAAGCACGCCGATGCCGCGGACTTGGGTGTCCGTCAGCCGGCGGCCCTCGACCTGTGCCTGCACGATAAAGGTCATGAAATCGTCAACCGCCTCGTCGCGGCGCATGGCTGCAAGTTCGTCGATGAATGCCACGATCGTCCGGGCAGCCACAGGTCGTTCCTTATCGTCGCCGTGGAGCAGATCTTTCCCCCAGCCAACGAATGTATCGAGTCGGTCATCAGGCAACCCCAGAAAGCGAAGAAAGGTGCTCACCGCGAAAGGAAAGGCAAAATCCTTCATCACCTCGCAGCTTGTTCCCGACGCGGCGATCCTTTCGATCAGCTCGACCGCCCGTTCGCGGACAGCCGGTTCCAAAGCTAACACCCGCTTTGGCGAAAGCAGCGGATTGAGCAGTGAGCGAAAGACGCCATGGGCCGGTGGATCGAGCTCAAGCGGGATCGTCGGCCAGTTTTCACCCAGAATCGAGGAGAAGATGCTGCGATGGCTGGAAAAAGTCTCTGCGTCCTGCAGCACCTTCCGCTGGTCCGCGGCACGGGTGATGACCCAGGTACCCCGGCCATCTTGCGTGTTGTAGCGGGAGTAAAAGATCGGAGGCCCGTCATGTACGCAAGCGACAGCTGCGTGTGGATCCCCGTTGGGTGTTGGTGGCATCCCTGGCGATGTAAACAGGCTGAAGTCCCTCACCATTTCGGGCGGGACATGATCTGGAACGGGGTTGGTCGCCATTTTGTTTTCTCTACATTGGCGTTCATGGCTCGATTGAGATTGCACCGCTGTTCATAAAGTCGATTTCCAGCATGGGCACGTCTCTTGTCGGGTGCCTTCTAGATTCTGTCGCCTGATACAGCCCACCTGCACCAGCGCGGATGAGATGGGTTGCGAAGTCGATCAGAGGGGCATCTCCGCCGCGCTCCGGTCATGAAGCAAAGCGGCCGCTTATCCCCGTTAGGGTTGAGAGACTGGTCAATCACCTCTGCCCTGCTGATCAAATTGTCGAAGCAAGTCGCGTGCCGGATAGGGGTAGCCATGGCGCTGCACCAAGCAATGCCAGCCTGCGCTGGGTCCGCCGCTGATGATCACCTGTCCATCATTCTTATGACAACGTCCGACAACCGACATCCGTGGTCGGTTTTGTCGACCCCGCGACATCGGCCTGTTCGGCTTGGCTGTTGCTGCACAGCCTGCCGGTCGACGAGCGAGTAGATCGCTCGCACGGCCCGGATTGAGCAACGACGCGATCCAGCGCAAGGATCGGGTGCGGTCCGAGAAGACCCGACGGCGCTTGCGCGAGACGATCGGAAATATCAAAAAGGTCAAGCCGCGCTTCGGTTCGGCGCTGATGGCGTATGCGTTTTTTCGCTCGCAGGCGCTGCAAGGCTTTTCGGTCAGACGGCGATGCACTCGTGCGCACCGGTGCCGACCGGGGACCAGCTTGACTGTATCGATGCGGTCCATTCCGGCGTGCATCACCTGACCATGCGCATGCGCTACGACGGCATCCTTTCCGCTCATGGACCTAAATTTGCTCGCGAGCCGCTGTCGGAATGTGGTGCTGAGTCCTATCGCGGCCGGTTCAATCCGAGGGCCTGTCGGCAGTCAACACACCCCTGGAGGTCGGACCGGGAACGCGTGGCAGACTCTCGGCCAGAAACCGCCAGTCGCTGCCCTCGCGTTCGCCTTCCTTGCGCGTGCCGAAGAACTGGATGATCATCTTGCCGTCCGCGCCATAGGCTTCAATGGACGTGACGTGACCATCCCTCGTCGGCTTGCGCACGGCCCAGACCTCGCTGATGCGATGGGTCCTAAGGTGCAGATGGAAGGTCTCTTCGAGCACATTGATCCGCGGCCCGATCTGCTTGACCGACCTGATCGGGCCGGAATGGATCTGAATGCAACCACGATTGCCGACAAAGCACATGATCGGCATCTCGTCTTCCGCCGCCTGTTGGAACAGGGCGCCAACGGCATCATTGTCGAGTAGCCAGGCGTCATCCTCGTCGGCCATACGCATCGCCTGGCAGCGGCTGAGCTTCAGTGTCTTCAACATATGGTAGAACTGATGCACGTCGCTTAGCCGGCCCCAGTGCTCGCGTAGGTCGTCGACCGTGGTGGCGTGGTCTGGACTCACTGCGTTATCGCGCGCCCCGCTCGCCTCGAGCGATATGATCGGCTCCTGGTCGCAGGATACAAGCTCTGCCGTCAGATCCTGATAGGCCTGCAGGTTCGAGGCGGGCGTGAGATGAGCTTTGTGCATCGCCTCGCCGGTGGCATCAAAGAATTGCAGGCTGCGGCGGATCTCGGCTCCCTCGCGCTTCTCGACGGCGAAGCCATACGCCCACGCTTTCGGGAAGATGCGCAGGTCGATCTGGTCGCCGAGCAGTATGGCATGCTGGTTGCCGGTGACCACTTTGCCGTAGACGCCAATCTTTTGGTGCACGGCACTTTCGTTGCTGGTGACCGCCATCACCTCGCCGACCGCTTCGAGGCCGGTCAGCAGATCATCGACGCGCGGCTCGATGCGCACCGCGCCGTGACCACAATGCGCCGCGACCAACTCGGCTTCCGAAATGCCCAATCGAGCGGCGAGATCATGCTCCCGGATCTTCGGATTGTCTTTGCACGCCCGCCGGATTTCGTCGGGCGACGGTTTCTCGCGTTGGTCCATGCTTACCCCTGTTTCTACGACGTGTGAGGATCATCTGCCCTGCCCGGGAATCTTCAGCCGATTAGGCGCGCCGAAATGCTCGATCCTGATCTGCTGCTGGCCCATGAACAAGGTGTCGCTGGACAGCGTGCGCACGGCGTCGCACCGATGCGAAAACCGGCGAGCAGCCACATGCCGATGGCATCCCATCGAGCCGGTCGGCGGCTACTGGGCGGTGGTGAGCCAGTATGGATGTTGTCGCAATCGGCCAAGCGGGCATTCGGATGCCACGAGCGGCGCTGCTTTGCCAACAACGCGTATCTGACCACGGTCCTGACATGTTACTCCCTTGCTTCGCCCCATCCACACCCACGGCATGGTTGTGGATCGGCATGCTCTTGCCGTCTCGCCAAACGGAGCTTCAAAAACCGTGCCAATTGCGCCGAGGCAAGCTCAGAAGAAGTTCTGTCCTTGGTGATGTGAGTTCACCCAAGAACTCAGGCCAACATCCCTCGTGCCGGACCCGACAAACCCGACAGCACGTGTCGATTGGCCGACACCTTATCAGCAATCAAGAGGCACCAGTGCGAGAGATGCCGCGCTGTGTTGAAACGTTTTTTGGCTTTGGCACGGTGCATGCAACGTGATGGGCAAGCAGGTCGCGGACTGAGGAGAATGGAGCCATGATTACGCTCACCGACAACGCTGTTGCCGCCTTCAAGACTGCTCTTTGCCGTGCCAGCGAGCCGGCGGAAGGCTTTCGCATTATGGTCGAGGCCGGCGGCTGCGCAGGCTTCAAATACTTAATGGGCTTGGAGAGCGTGTCGCGCGAGGGCGACGCGATCACTGACACAGATGGGGTCAAGCTGTTCGTGGACGCGGGCTCCCAACCCCATGTAGCCGGCATGACCGTCGACTTCCTCACCGGGCTCCAATCTTCCGGTTTTGTCTTCGATAACCCCAATGCGCGCGAAAAGTGCGGCTGCGGCAAGTCCTTCAGTTAAACGCCCGAAGCGCCTGTGCGGCCGACAGAGTGATTTTGCGGCAGAGGAGACTTATATGGCCGGCACAACAGATGTCCCCGTCCTAAAAAACAAGACAAGGTCAAAGCCGATCTCGGGACCGCCATTCGCTCCCAGTAGGATTCAAAGAACGTCGCCTCCCGAAGCAGCTCGGTTCCTGGTGGCACCCGAGCTGCTTGCGGACAAATCGCGCCGCTGCGCCAAATTCGGCTCATCGGTAGCGTTATCGCGTTCGGGCGTCCTTACCTGCCGGCTGACCTACGGCCACGGCGAACATGTCCATATCGACGGAGATCCGGTTTACGTCAAACACTCCGGGCGCCTGCGCGCGCTGCCAGTTCAAATGATTATCAACGGCATGCGCCAGAGGCTCAACGAGTCGGTCTAGCGCTCGCGTCATTCTGTTTAACTGAGGATCGCACCTATGAAGCCTGTCTACCTCGACAACAACGCAACCACACGGGTCGATCCTGAGGTCGTGCAAGCGATGTTGCCGTTCTTTAGGGATCAATTCGGCAACCCTTCGTCGGCACACGCTCTTGGCGCCTCAGTCAGTGCGGCGGTGAGAAAGGCGCGGAGGCAGTTGCAAGCTCTGATCGGCGCGGAGTTCGAGGATGAGATCACTTTCACCTCGGGTGGGACAGAAAGCGACAATGCAGCGCTTCTTTCAGCGCTCGAGGCGGCGCCCAACCGAACCGAGATCGTGACGTCCGCGGTCGAGCATCCCGCCGTGCTGACGCTCTGCGCGCATCTTGAGAAGACCCGCCGCCTCAAGGTGCACAGGATCCCGGTGGATTGCCGTGGTCGGCTCGATCTCGACGCCTATATGGCCGCCCTCACCCCACAGGTTGCAATCGTGTCAATAATGTGGGCGAACAACGAGACTGGTGTGATCTTCCCCGTGGCAAGGCTTTCCGAGTTGGCCAAGGAAGTGGGCGCCCTATTCCATACCGATGCTGTGCAGGCGGTCGGCAAGCTTCCGATGGACCTGAAGTCGACCGCAATCGACATGCTGTCGCTCTCCGGCCACAAGCTGCACGGGCCGAAAGGGATCGGTGCGCTTTTCGTAAAACGTGGCGTCGATTTCCATTCGCTGATCAAGGGGGGTCACCAAGAGCACAACCGGCGTGCAGGAACCGAGAATACGCCCGGCATAGCCGGGCTCGGCACGGCGGCCGAACTCGCCTTGAAATTCATGGACGACGAGACCACACGGGTAAAGTCGCTCCGCGATCGCCTGGAGGGCGGGATCCTCCAGCGCATCCCAAGCACCTGTGTCACTGGTGATCCCTTGCAACGGTTGCCCAACACCGCAAACATCTCCTTCGAACATGTCGAAAGTGATGGAATTCCACTTCTCCTCAGCCGCATTGGCATCGCGTGTTCCTCTGGCTCGGCCTGCACCTCCGGCTCTCTGGAACCAAGCCATGTCCTAAGCGCGATGAAAACGCCACACGCGGCAGTCCGCTTCTCCTTGGCGCGGGACAACAGCGAAGAGGACATCGACCGGGTGCTCGAGGTCATGCCGGGAATCGTGGGGAAGCTGCGCAGCTTTTCCGGTTCTGGGCCGGGTAGTCCGGTCTATGCGTGAGCCGCAGAAGAACAGGCTGCCTGTCATGACCGGTCATGTCTCCCTCAACGATACGACCTTGCGCGATGGCGAGCAGGCGCCGGGCGTCGCCTTCACCACGACGGAAAAGCTGGAGATCGCTGAGTCTCTTGCGGCGGCCGGCGTGACAGAGATCGAGATCGGCACGCCGGTCATGGGCGTCGACGAGATTGAAACAATTCGCGCCGTGGTAGCGCGGCGTCTTCCGGTTCGGCTCATGGCCTGGTGCCGGATGACGTCGTTGGATCTCGATGCAGCGATCGAGAGCGGCGTCCAAGCGGTCAATTTGTCGCTGCCTGCGTCGGACATCCAACTTGCCGCCAAGCTCGGCCTCGACAAGGCGGGAGCGCTCCAGGTCATCGATCATATGGTCAGGCGCGCCGCCGCCGCCGGCTTCTTCGTCGCGGTGGGCTGCGAGGATGCCTCGCGGGCCAATCGGGATCATCTCGCCCGCGTCATCGAGACGGCCGCACGCGCCGGCGCAAGCCGCGTGAGGCTGGCCGACACAGTCGGTGTTCTCGACCCGTTTTCGACCTTCGAACTTGTCGCCCAGCTCGTGGTGCAGTCTCCAATCGACCTTGAATTTCATGCGCACAACGATCTCGGACTTGCTGGCGCCAACACGCTGGCGGCGATCCGCGCAGGCGCGCGCCATGCCTCCGTCACCGTCCTGGGGCTCGGCGAGCGTGCGGGCAATGCCGCGCTGGAGGAGGTGGCCGCCGCAATGGCGATCTTCGACGGCGCAGACACCGGCATTGAGCTGACCGCATTGCCCGGCCTCGCCGCCCAGGTGGCTTGGGCCGCCCGCCGGCAGACCGCAGCCACTAAGCCGGTCGTCGGCGCCGATGTTTTCACCCACGAATCCGGCATTCACGTCGCAGGGCTGCTGAAGGACTCGCGTACTTATCAGGGGCTCGATCCGACTCTCGTGGGCCGCTGCCGGCGGATCGTCATCGGCAAGCATTCCGGCGCGACTGCGATTGCCCATGTGCTGAGCGAAAGCGGTCGCGATCTCGACCCGGATCTGGCAGCCGCGATGGTGGCCCGCGTCCGGCGCGAGGCGGTCGAGACCAAATCGACTGTCACTGCAACTCGACTGGTCGAGCTCTACGATGGAATGTGCAGCGAGGCATCCCTCATCGAGCTGTGCGGGTCCAAGTCAGCCGTGCGCGAGCGCACAGAGGCCACAGTTTTGCGACCAGGAAGAATGCAATGAATTGTTCCGCTGACAGCCGCCCCATGGATGTCACCGACATCCTCGCACGACTGAAGCGCTTGTCGGCTGCAGAGGAATTCTTCTCAGCCCTAGGCGTCGCCTATGACCCGAAGGTACTGAATGTCTCGCGGCTCCATATCATGAAGCGTGTGGGCCAATACCTCGCCGAAGAAGATTTCTCCGGTCTGCCCGACCAGGTGATTGCCGCGAGGGTGCGCGCGACGCTCGAACGCGCTTACGAGGATTTTGCGATTTCCTCGCCGCTCACGCATCGGATCTTCAAGGTGCTCAAGGACCACGATCCGAACAAACCTGCCGCGCCGGGTCACACCTTTGTTCCGTTCGACTCGGTACTGAAGCGGTTCGGACGGGAATGATCGGCGACAAGGGTGCGACGCGACAATGTCGAGCAGCCGCCAAATCAGGTCATCACCACAGCGCCGTCAGAAGCAACCAGCCGAAGTTGTAGGAAAGGGGGAGCTCAAGAGACTTGGCACGAATAATGCGGATCAAGGAGATAACCGCAATGCCGCACCCAGACAGGAGCCTAGAGAAACCGCCAATGCACATCGTAATCTGCATCAAGCAGGTGCCGGACTCGGCACAGATAAGGGTCCATCCGGTCACGAACACGATCATGCGCCAGGGTGTTCCGACCATCATCAACCCTTACGACCTGTTCGCCCTCGAAGAAGCGCTCAGACTGCGCGACGCACATGGCGGCGAAGTCACTGTGCTCACCATGGGTCCGCCCATGGCAGAGGACGCGCTGCGCAAGGCGCTCGGTTACGGCGCCGACCGAGCGGTGCTCTTGACCGACCGCTATTTTGCCGGCTCCGACACGCTGGCAACCTCGTTCGCCCTTTCCCAGGCAATCGCGAAGATTGGCGAGACGTTCGGCACGCCAGACCTCGTCTTCACCGGCAAGCAGACGATCGATGGCGATACCGCCCAGGTCGGGCCCGGCATCGCCAAGCGCCTCGGACTCCTGCAACTGACCTATGTCGCGAAGATCCCTTCTGTCGACCTTGCTGCACGCGAGATCAAGGTCGAGCGCCGCTCCGAAGGCGGCACACAGATGCTGAAGAGCAGGCTCCCTTGCCTCATCACCATGCTGGAAGGCACAAACGAGATCCGCCGGGGCTCGATCCAGGACGCCTTGTGCGCCGCGCGCAGCCAGGTCTTGAAATGGAGCGCGGCCGACGCCGGCATTGAGGATCTCACCAAATGCGGCCTGCGCGGTTCACCGACGGTCGTCAAACGTGTTTTCGCCCCTCCTGCTCGAGCTGAAAAGGCGGCACAAATCGACACCGCCGAGAAGGCCTTGCGCGATGTCGCTGACGAACTCATCACCGCAATCTTCACCCGCCAGCCGGCGCTGGAACATGAGCTCGCCTTTAACGGCGGCGCGTGACGGCAAGGAGCAAAAACGATGTCGACCGCGAACGGAGAAACCCCTCGCCCTGCCGCCGGCCGCGCCGGCATAAAGAAGGAGTTGCCCGCCCATTTCAAGGACTACCGGCACGTTTGGGTTTTCATCGAGCTCGAACGTGGCGAGGTCCATCCGGTATCGTTCGAACTGCTCGGCGAAGGCCGCAACTTAGCAGACAAGCTTCAGGTCCAGCTTGCAGGTGTCGTGCTTGGACCGCCGGGAGAGGCCGTCGGGAACGCCGTTGCCGAAGCATTCGCGTATGGCGCTGACCTTGTCTACATCGCCGAGGCGCCCCTGCTCGCCGACTATCGGAATGAACCTTTCACCAAGGCGCTGACGGATCTGGTCGATACCCACAAACCCGAAATCCTTCTTCTCGGTGCCACCACACTGGGCAGGGATCTTGCCGGCTCCGTGGCGACGACCTTGCAGACGGGGCTCACGGCCGACTGCACCGAACTCGATGTGGATACCGACAGTTCGCTCGCCGCCACGCGTCCGACTTTCGGCGGTTCCTTGTTGTGCACGATCTATACGCTCAATTTCCGCCCGCAGATGGCGACCGTGCGGCCGAGGGTCATGCCCATGCCGCAGCGGACGGATAAACCGGTCGGGCGTGTCATCCGGCACAAGCTTTCGCTTGCCGAGGACGAGATCGCTACCAAAGTCCTCGGATTCCTGCCGGACAATCAGTCGGCGAAGGCAAACCTTGCCTATGCCGACGTCGTGGTTGCGGGAGGCCTTGGTCTTGGCGCGGCGGAGAACCTGCAGCTTGTGAAGAACCTCGCACGAGCAATCGGCGCCGAGCACGGCTGTTCGCGTCCGTTGGTCCAGAAGAGCTGGATGCCAGCTGATCGGCAGATCGGCCAAACTGGCAAGACGATCCGGCCGAAGCTTTACATAGCGGCCGGGATTTCCGGCGCCGTCCAGCATCGGGTTGGCGTGGAGGGGGCGGATCTCATCGTGGCCATCAACACCGACCCGAACGCGCCGATTTTCGATTTCGCTCACCTCGGAATCGTCACCGACGCGATCCGCTTCCTGCCCGCACTGACGGAAGCCTTCACCCGGCGGCTGTCGCCCCACAGTCGCGATAAGCTTTCGAGCTAAGGGGATGGACATGATCGAGGAAAACTTCGACGCCATTGTTGTTGGGGCAGGCATGTCCGGAAACGCAGCTGCTTACACCATGGCCAGCCATGGCCTGAAGGTGCTGCAGTTGGAGCGGGGTGAATACCCGGGCTCCAAGAATGTCCAGGGTGCCATCATGTACGCGAACATGCTGGAGAAGATCATCCCGGATTTCCGGGATGATGCGCCTCTCGAGCGGCATTTGGTTGAACAGCGGCTTTGGGTGATGGACGACACATCCCATACCGGGATTCACTATAGGTCGGACGACTTCAATGAGGCGAAGCCCAACCGATACACGATCATCCGTGCCCAGTTCGATAAATGGTTTTCGCGTAAGGTGCGCGCGGCCGGCGCGACCGTTCTGTGCGAGACGACCGTGACGGAACTCATCCGTGATGCCAAGGACAGGGTGATCGGCGTCCGCACAGACCGGGCGGGCGGGGCCATCTACGCGGACGTGGTCGTTCTCGCAGAAGGTGTCTGCGGACTGCTTGGCACTCGAGCCGGCCTGCGCGAGATGCCAAAGCCGCAAACCGTGGCCCTCGCCGTCAAGGAAATGCATTTCTTGCCCGAAGAGGTCATTGAGCAGCGGTTCGGCGTAAAGGGCGATGAGGGCTGCGTGATCGAGGCGGTGGGCACGACCTCCCGCAGCATGGCCGGGCTCGGCTTCCTCTATACCAACAAGGAGTCCATCTCACTGGGCATTGGCTGCCTCGTCTCCGATTTTGCCGCGATGGTCGAGAGCCCCTACGTTCTCCTTGATGCCTTGAAGAGCCATCCTTCGATCCGGCCGCTGATCGCCGGCTCGGAAGTGAAAGAATATTCCGCACACCTCATTCCCGAAGGCGGCTACAAGGCTATTCCGCAGCTCTTTGGCGATGGTTGGGTCGTGGTCGGCGATGCCGCGCAACTGAACAACGCGATTCACCGCGAGGGTTCGAACCTCGCCATGACCTCCGGCCGCATTGCGGCTGAGGCAATCGTCGAGGTCAAGAGCCGCAACGGTCCGATGAACAAACGGAATCTCGCCCTTTACAAAGCCATGCTGGACAAGTCCTTCGTGGTCAAGGACCTGAGGAAATACAAAGACATGCCGGCCTTGCTCCACACCAATTCCAGCAATTATTTCACGACTTATCCTCGGTTGATGTCGCAAGCTGCGCAGAACTTCATGCGTGTCGACGGCACGCCGAAGATCGAGAAGGAAAAGGCGACCACGGCGGCCTTCATCAAGGCGCGCTCGCGCTGGGGGCTGGTCAGCGACGCGGTCCGCCTTGCATTGGCGTGGCGCTGAGGGGAGACGATATGACCAGCGCAGCGACGAAGTCACGTGTCGAGGACAAGCTTTACCAGAACCGCTACTTGGTGGATTCCGGCCGCCCGCACATCAAAGTGCGACCGCACCAGAAGCCGAGCGCGAATTTGCTCGCGCTGACCCACGTCTGCCCGGCGAAATGTTATGAGTTGAACGACAAGGGTCAAGTGGAGATCACTGCCGACGGCTGCATGGAGTGCGGCACCTGCCGGATTTTGTGCGAGGCGAGTGGTGAGATCGAGTGGAACTATCCACGCGGCGGTTTCGGAATCCTCTTTAAATTCGGATGACCGGCGCACGCACACTTAAGGCGGCGATCATCCAGTACAGCTGAGTCTCGGCCATGCCAATTTTTGCTTTAATCGCCACTAAATGAAGAGAAATTGCACGAATACTGTTCTTGCATAATTCAGCCTCAGATAAAAAATGCAGGTTCACTCTGGACGACAACCGCTGAAGTCCGTCTCTATGAGCCACCGGGCCGCAGATCGGGTCGACGAGGCCCTGAACCGCCCATCCAGCATGCCCTAAGCAGATACCCGCTCAGGGACTCTACGATATGTGAAGGTGCCGACCGCCCCGAGCGAGCTGGAGATTACGCTCGCCATACGCTGGCCAATTGTCGTGAACGTCCTGCCCGCTTTCTGCAGACGGGTAATTGAGCGATCGTCGTCCTGGACGCTGAAGGAGAGCCGCAGATTGCCGGCACTGCCGGCAATACCCACGCACCTCAATCAGGCACTCGCCGCCTCATATCACAGGCCGTAACAGATCAAGCGAATTGCAGCTGCCGGCCAGTCGCATCGGCGCCTCCGCAGCAAGGTATCTCCTCTTACGGCCGCATCCGAACCATGCCGCTTGTCGCCCGCATCTGACGGAACGCAACCGGCTGATCGACGCGATTGACAAGGCCGGTTGGGTTCTGCCTGGGCGGCTCGTATCCTCGGCCTCACGCCATGGCAAATCGGCTACGCCCTGCGCCGGCATGGTATCAGGGTGAAGAAATTCCAGACGTCGCGATGACGTCAAGCGTAAGCAGCCCGGAGTGGTCTCGCTCACACTCTGCGCGCCCGAGGCTGCTAGCCTCGCGACCCTATTTGCTTGTCCACTGTCGTAAGCCCGACAAAGGTGTGCAGCAATCCGAAGGAATCTGACACGAGAAGCCTATTCGTGAACCGAAACAGCTCTTTGAGCTGGCATAGCTCTTGCGCATTGAACTGCGACATCACGCAGCAACGGAGCCGTTCATGTCTGCACCGGCAATTTCGCTTGAGAGCCTCAGCACGACATTCGGTGACCAGTTGCTTGGCACCATGAAACTCGGGGGCTGCGCGTCTTCGTCCTGCGGCTCGTCGACAAAGCCCGACGACACGGATCCGGCTGTCTGGGAGAAGATCAAGGATCACCCCTGCTTTTCAGAAGAGGCGCATCACTATTTCGCGCGTATGCACGTCGCGGTCGCGCCGGGCTGCAACATCCAGTGCAACTACTGCAATCGCAAATATGACTGCGCCAACGAAAGCCGGCCTGGGGTGGCCTCTGAAAAGCTGACGCCCGATCAGGCGCTACGCAAGGTGATCGCGGTCGCCAATGAGGTGCCGCAGCTTTCCGTGCTCGGCATCGCCGGACCGGGCGACGCCTGCTACGACTGGAAGAAGACGAAGGCGACCTTCGCCAGGGTCGCCAGGGAAATCCCAGACATCAAGTTTTGCATATCCACGAATGGGCTGGCGCTGCCCGACCATGTCGATGAGCTTGCTGACATGAATGTCGATCACGTGACGATCACGATCAACATGGTCGACCCTGAGGTCGGTGCAAAGATCTATCCTTGGATCTTTCACGATCATCGCCGCTACGTCGGCATTGAAGCCACCCGGATCCTGCACCAGCGGCAGATGTTGGGCCTGGAGATGCTGACCGCGCGGGGCATCCTCACCAAAATCAACTCGGTGGTGATCCCGGGCGTGAATGATGAGCATCTGATCGAGGTGAATAGATGGATTAAGGAGCGAGGCGCGTTCCTGCACAACCTTATGCCGCTGATTTCGGACCCGGCCCACGGCACGCATTACGGTCTGAGCGGGCAGCGCGGCCCAAACGCAATGGAGATGAAGGCTCTTCAGGATCGTGTCGAAGGTGGCGCCCAGTTGATGCGGCACTGCCGGCAGTGCCGGGCAGATGCCGTGGGCCTGCTCGGAGAAGATCGTGGCCAGGAATTCACAGTCGACCGGATTCCCGGCGAGGTCACCTACGATGCCAGCAAACGCAAGGCCTATCGGGAGCTGGTCGCGGAGGAGCGCCGTGATCACGTCGAGGCTAGGAGAGAAGCGATCGGATTGGTCAAGGCAGCGAGCCGCGGCAAGTCCCTTCTCTTCGCGGTGGCGACCAAGGGCGGCGGCCGCGTCAATGAGCATTTCGGCCATGCGAAGGAATTCCAGGTTTATCAAGCCTCGCTGAAAGGGATCAGCTTCGTCGGGCATCGGAAGGTGGACAAGTATTGCCTCGGCGGCTGGGGCGCAGAAGCCGCCCTCGATGGCGTCATCGCAGCGCTTCAAGGCATAGATATCGTGCTGTGCGCCAAGATCGGAAATTGCCCGCAGGATCAGCTCGCGGAGGCCGGAATCAGAGCCACCGACGCCTGTGCCCATGACTATATCGAGACAGCAATCAGCGCGATTTACATCGCCGCGTCTGGGACCCCCACACTCGCGGCGACGGCCTGAGCTGTCTCATTCATTCGGACCAGGAGTTAAAATGGCTTTCAAGATCATCGCATCCCAATGCACCCAATGCGGCGCCTGCGAATTCGAATGTCCTTCGGGCGCGATCAAGTTCAAAGGCGAGAGCTACGTGATCGAGTCACAGAAGTGCACCGAATGCGAGGGGGTCTTCGATGCGCAGCAATGTGCCTCGGTATGTCCGGTGCCGAAGACCTGCGTTCCTGCGTAACGGACATTGGACTGCCGACATGGTTGGGGGCTGCCTACGCAGGACGCCTGGAACGCCTTGTTCGCAATCTCAGCCGCAAGAGAAATCAGGGAACGGACATGTCGCTCGGACGCGAAGAGGAGATCGAAATCCGCAGGCCTCCACGATTCATGCCGGGAGAGCGGGTACGTGCCACTCGCCACATAAAGAATGACGGCACCTATCCTGGCAGGGAGATCGGCGAAAATCTCGTGCGGAAGGGGGACGAGGGATATGTGCGCGACATTGGCACCTTTCTCCAGCAGTTCTTCATCTATGCGGTCGAGTGGATCGACCGTGGCACCGTCGTCGGTATGCGAGCGCGTGAACTGATGAGCCTCGACAAGGCCGAGGCGCCCTGCAGTGCTGAAAGCAATACCAATGAAGGGACGGCCAGATGAAAGTCATGATCCGCAGGACCGATGCTGGTTTGTCGGCGTATGTCCCCAAAAAGGACCTCGAAGAGCCGATCATCAAACTGGAGAAGGAAGAGTTGTGGGGCGGAACGGTCACGCTCAGGAACGGGTGGCGGCTCCTCCTACCCGATCTCCCACATGATACGCGTCTGCCGATCACCGTCGAGGCAAGGAAGATTTCCGAAGAGGGCTGATGCTGCCCCTAGGTGCGTCGCGAGGAAACGAGATGAACACGATCCTGACATCGGGCCACCTCGTCATTGTGCGGGACAGTTTTGCTGAAAAGCTGCTTGACCTGGCGAAGGGAGCGCTCGCCGCCGATGAGGTGATCCCCTATCTCGGTCCGGGTCTTCTTGAGTTGAACTGTGTGGAACCGCCTGTGCCGCATACCCCGGAGGTTGTTGCCGCGGCACTCAACGCACGGGCTCCTGCCCCTTCCAGGATCCGCACCAATATGTGGTCGGTTGCGCAGTTCATCGAACAGCGCCGGCATCGCCGGACCCTTCAAGCTTGGATGACCGACATATTCGCAGCGCCGGTGGGGCCGACCCCCTTCCACGCCTGGCTCGCAAGGCTGCCACTCTCCCTCATCATCGACAGCTGGTATGACAGCGCGATGCGCACGGCTCTGGTAGAGACGGGCCGAACGGACGTCGTTGAGATACAAGGCGTCACGCGCGCGAATGAAATCGGCAACATTTGGACGAAAACCTACGATTTGTCCGGGAGGGAGCTCGACCCCCGATTGGGGGCCAAGACGGTTCTCTATTCACCTCACGGGAGTATTACGCCCGCGCAAAACTTTCTCGTCGCAGATTCCGACTACGTCGAAGTCCTGTCCGAAATTG
Source organism: Mesorhizobium sp. M0037 (assembly GCF_040323635.1). Taxonomy (NCBI): domain Bacteria; kingdom Pseudomonadati; phylum Pseudomonadota; class Alphaproteobacteria; order Hyphomicrobiales; family Phyllobacteriaceae; genus Mesorhizobium; species Mesorhizobium sp. M0037. The sequence goes on from NZ_JAMYVB010000020.1 coordinate 107,605, forward strand.
ATATCCAGACACCGATCCCAGACGCTGTGAAGGAACGGCGCATCACCCGTGGATTTTTCTTCGTTGGCTGCCGCTTCAACGATCAGATGCTGCGCACCTACGCCAGACAGATCATGAAGCGCTCCCGCGGTCCCTATTGCACCGTAATGGACGCGGAAACCCTGACCAGAAACGAAGCGCGTTTCCTTGCGGCAAGCGGAATCACGGTGATCGACATGCCACTAAGTCAAGCGGCGGCTCGGCTTGTGGGAACGGGCACGGCTGCAGGTTGAGGACGGGATTAACAATGGCGGATGCCTTTGATGATGTCTGCTTCGGCTTTCCTCGAAGGCGCAAAATGCAGTCGGGAATACACCCGTGAACAGTGAAGCTGTCAGCGGCGCAACGAACGCACTGAATTCGTTGGCCCATGTTGAAGCGGCGCGCTGGGGCCGGGATTTGAGTACGCTGTTGCGCATCACGCGTATGAATCTGCGCCATCCGTGGCAGGTTGCCCTCGCTATGGGCTCGACGATCATGGCGGCAATCCTCCAGTTGCTCATTCCCCAGCTTCTCGGCCGGGCTGTCGACCAGACCCAGACAGCTATCGGGGGCGGTGTCGCGGGGGCCGCGGCAGGACAAGCGCTCTGGGCCCCGGCTCTCCTGCTGCTCGCCGTCAGCGCGCTACGCGGCGTTTTCACGATGGCGCAGAACTATTTTGCCGAAGCCGTCGGGCATCATGTCGCGTACGAATTGCGGCTCGCCTACTACGACAAGATCCAGCGTCTCAGCTTTTCCTTTCACGACCGGGTCCATTCAGGCGATCTGATAACCGCCGGAATGCTCGATCTCGAAGGCGTGCGGATGTTTTTTTCCACCGGGCTCATGCGGGTGCTCCTGCTGGCGATGCTGATCGGGATTGGCGCTTACATGATGATCTCGACCGATCCCGTGCTCGGCTTGGCCGCGCTCAGCTTCGTGCCTTTTGTCGCTTGGCGCTCATCGACCACACAGCTTAGGCTGCGCGCCACCTGGCTCGACCTCTATGAGCGCCTTTCGGTACTAAGCCGCGTGATGAAGGAAAATCTCGCAGGTATCCGTGTGGTCCGCGCTTTTGCGGCTCAATCCTATGAGATGCTGAAGTTCGACGGCGCTTCCAAGAACGCGCTCGACCTCGCCAACGATCTCGTTGACATCTACGTACCAAACACGTCGGCGATGACCTTGTCCTACTTTTTTTCAATGGGATTGGTGCTTGGGATCGGTGGCAACAAGCTCGTCGCTGGCGAGATCAGCGTCGGAACCATGGCGACCTTCCTGACCTTCATGACCATGCTGCAAATGCCAGTCCGCCAGATCGGTCTCATGGTCAATGCGTTTGCCCGCGCTTCTAGCTGCGGTTCGCGGCTTTTCGGTCTCCTCGATCAGGAGATCACAATCAGGGATGCTCTCGAGGCCAGACCGCTTGAGATAAGTGACGGCACTCTGCGCTTCCACAATGTCTCATTTGCCTACCCCAACGCCGAAAACCGCGCCATTCTGAAGAACCTCAGCTTTGAGGCCCGGAGAGGCGAGACGATCGCGATCGTCGGTCCGCCGGGTTCCGGCAAATCGACGATGGCTCATCTGGTCCCCCGCTTTTACGACGTGACCGATGGCGCCATCACGTTGGACGGCCAGGACGTACGCAATGTCACCCTCGAGAGCCTTCGCAAGGCGGTCGCGGTTGTACAGCAGGATGCGTTCCTATTCACCACAACGATCGAGAACAACATCGCTTATGGCGATCCCTGGGCGAAGAGACAGCGAATTGAACGCGCTGGAGAATTCGCCCAGCTCCACGACTACATCCTCGGGCTCCCGGCAGGGTATGAGACGGTCGTGGGCGAACGCGGCGTTTCTCTCTCTGGCGGCCAGCGCCAGCGTCTCACGATTGCTCGCACCATGATGCTGCGCCCCTCCGTCATCATTTTCGACGACTCGATGGCCGCGATAGATGCCGGCACCGAGCTGCGCATTCGCGCGGCGATGCGGCGCTTCGCCAAGGATCGGGTGACGATCATCATCGCGCACCGGCTGAGTGCGCTTAAGCATGCCGATCAAATCCTTTTTGTCGAAAAGGGCGAAATCGTAGAACGCGGCACGCATGAAGAGCTTCTGGCGAAGCGGGGACGCTACAGGGCCCTTTACGATCTCCAGACGCGCCCGGGTGATAGCATTATTAGCCAGGATGGGGGCGCCCGCTGATGGACCAGGGCCCCGGCGAACTCGAAGCCGAACGTGACGACGGCAGACGCCCTCCGCGCGCGGTCGTCGGCTCGCACCGGATCGAGGAAGAGATGTTCGGCCGGGCTTTCGACAAGAGCATCCTCCGTCGCATCTGGGGCTTCGTCCATCCCTACCGGGCAAAGGTAGTTGTCACGATTGTCGCGATGCTGATCTTCACCGGGACGCAGCTTCTCATCCCCTTGATCATCCGCTACGCGATCGACCTCGGCATGAACCCGGCAAGGCCCGATCGCTCAGCCCAGCTTGCGGCCGTCGGCGCGTTCGTTTCGGCGATTTTGGTCAATTTCGCCGCCGGCTACATGCAGGAAGCCTTGGATGGGAAAATGGCCGAAACTGTCCTGTTCGACATCCGCCGCGCCATGTTTGGCCATCTGCAAAAGGTTTCGCTCTCTTTCATGGACAAGACCGAGGTTGGACGCCTGATGTCGCGCCTGCAAGGCGACGTTAACTCCATACAGGAGTTCCTGGAAACCTCGGTATATTCCCTAGGCGATGTTGCGCTTCTCTTCGGCATCGTTTTCGTAATGCTGTGGCTCGACTTTCGCCTCGGCCTCCTGACGCTGTCGGTTCTGCCGATCCTGGTAATCGTCCGCATTGTCTGGCTGCCGCGTGCCCGCGATGCCTTCATGGCTGCACACGAAACCAATTCCGTCGTCAATGGCGCGCTGGCCGAAGCCATTCACGGCGTGCGGACCATACAGTCGATGGACCGCCAGCAGGTGAATTTCAGTCTTTTTGACGATCGGGCCCATGCCAACCTCAGGACCCACCTGGTCGCTGCCAGATATGCACTGGTCATGGTCCCCCTCGTCGATGGCATCACCGGCCTCGCCTTGGCCGCCGTTATTGTGGTCGGCGGCTCGATGGTCATGAATAGCCGTATAGATGTGGGCGTGTTGGTAGCCTACCTATTTTACATCCAGCGGTTCTTTGACCCCATCCGCTCACTCACCCTGCAATATTCGGTCATGCAGCGCGCCATGGCCTCAGGCAAGCGCCTGACCGATGTACTCGACGTCAAGATCGATGTTAAGGACAAACCCAATGCCGAGGTGCTTTCGCCCGAAATGGACGGCTCGGTCGAGTTTAGGGACGTCACCTTCGGCTACGATCCGAACCGTTCGGTTCTGAAAAATGTCTCGTTCAAGGTCAATCCGGGCGAGACGGTCGCACTAGTCGGACCGAGCGGTTCTGGCAAATCGAGTGCGATGGCCCTGGTCCACCGCTTCTATGATGTTCAGCAGGGTCAGGTGCTGGTCGGCGGACATGATGTACGCGACCTCACCCAGGAATCGCTCGGCCGCCAGGTCGCCATGGTGCTGCAGGAGCCATTCCTGTTCACCGGGACGGTCTTCGAGAACATTCGATACCAGAAGACGGAAGCCACGCGCGACAAGGTGATCGAGGCGGCCAAGGCCGTCGGCGCGCATGACTTCGTCATGAGCCTCGCTGACGGGTATGAGACCCAACTTGGCGAACGCGGCGACAACTTATCTCTCGGCCAGCGCCAGCTTATCAGTTTCGCCCGCGCCCTCGTCGCTGACGCCAAGATCCTCGTGCTCGACGAAGCTACCGCCAACATCGACAGCTACACGGAATTGCAGATTCAGAAGGCTCTGATCAAGCTGCTTGAAGGGCGGACTGGCCTCGTCATCGCCCACCGTCTCGCCACGGTCCGGGGGGCCGACCGCATCGTCGTGCTTCAGAATGGCCAAGTTGTTGCGACTGGCAACCACGATGAGCTAATAGCCATGGGCGGCCTGTATTCCAAACTCTACTATCTCAACTACGCCTCCTTCGACGACCTTCCCGAACACGATACCACTGTCCAAGCTGGCTCTCAGACCTGACATCTTGGCGGCCTTGTGGTAGTGGCGTTGACTTTCGGGCGTGTCCGCAGACCACTCAGGCCACCGCATCCGGCCAGCAGCCAGCATTCAAGCACGAGCACTCCTCGCAGTTCGTGAAGACCGGCTGCGAACGATTTCCTCCAGCATCGTATCCGACCGCGGTGCACCACCATCCATCGGGCGAGCTCGCTCGAGGTGTTGGCTCGGCGTCGCAAAGCCGCTCGCGAGCGCGCCCCCAATAGCGCCGTAGCGAGTGACGGCTTTGCTACCGACGGGCCGCTGATGAAGCTGGATCAATGGGCGCCGCACCGACGCCGCACCGGGCGAGAAGAACCTCCTGGGCTGGCTATGGGCAACGACTAGCGCCAGCGCGACGAGCAGACGCGTGCCGGCATCGTGACGCGCTCGGCTACCCTCTCCTTAGGATCGTGCATGTTCACACGATGGCCCAGACGCCAGCCAACGCACAAAGCTGGTATTCTGTGCCGCCTGCTCGTCGTCAGTTTGGCCTACTCCCGATTGCCTGCCCCACCACGTGCAAGCTCGAGCACATGGTCAGCCAAGTCGAGCCATGATTTCGGATTGAATGGTCCTCGCGGTGTAAAGGGAAGCATCTAGCGGCAGATTTCCAAATGCCATTTGACAAAGCAGGTAGTTGGCACCTGCCTCTTCCAACTGATCTAGCAGAGCTTTTCGCACAGACTCTGCTGATCCTACCACGCACAATTCACTCTCGACTGCCGCATCGAAGGTCAGCGGCAAGTTTGGTGGAGTGGGGATAGCGTTAAGCTCGTAAAGGAATTGGAAGCTCTTGAGCCAGCGTGCGTAAGCAGGTGCCGCGAGCGAATAGGCATGTGTGTCACAACGCCCAATCACGACCATGCGGAGCAATCCGACAAATCGCCCTTGATCCCCCCCGCCTGCGTTGTCCTCTCGATAGGCGCGGAACGCATCAGTAGTTTTGCGAACAGAAGAGGAAGGTCCTACACACGCGATATTTGTTCCATTCGCAGCGGCCCAAGCTGCGGACTCGGGTCGATTGGCAGCGAGCCATGTGGGCGGATGTGGACGCTGATGAGGTCTTAGCGTCAAAGGAACGTCATTGAGATCGAAATGGCGGCCTTGATAGCATAGCGTGCCGACCTCCCTCGAATTAACAAGTATTTGCATAAGAATTTCGCTGGCTTCGGCATAACGGCCCGGCACCGCGTCCGCACCAATCCCGAAGTAGCCCAATTCGGTCGGGAGAGCACCGCGCCCTATGCCCAGTTCGAGCCTGCCACCGCTCAACTGGTCCAGCATACAGATCTCTTCGAACGCACGCAGCGGATGATAAAGCGCAAGCAGCATCACCAAGGGTCCGAGACGCAAGCGCCGGGTGCGCTGGGCGACGCTCGATAAGAACAGATTCGGCGATGGACCTCTCCCATGGGGAGTACAGTGGTGTTCTGCGAGATGATAGGCATAGAACCCTAGCTGATCGCACGCCTCTGCTAATATGAGGCGATCTTCGTACTGCCGGCCTATATCGCGGCCATCCTCATCCAAATGATCGAAGATGCCGAAAGCTAGGTTTGAAGGAAAGACGTTTGTCACTCTTTTAGTCCCCGATTTTAAAAGCAGGCTGTTTTCTTGCTGGGATCACCAAGCAAGTCGGAAGAGATGTGTGTGATCGCCGATTAGCGTCAGCGTAACGAAGAAGCAGAGCCTGACGCTTCCCTGCCCCTGGAGCTTGGCACCGTTAAGCTTCCGGCAATGTCGCCAGCGGCAGCAAGAAATTCATCCATCTGCTCTTTTGTGCCGATGCTGACGCGGATACAGTGTTCCAAGCCTTTGTCTGGAAAAAACGCGACAAGTATCTTTTGCCTCTCCAATGCTGCTTGCCACCATGAGCCGTCCTGTCCCGCGGGCACACGGGCCAGCAAGAAATTTGCGCGGGAGGGTGTTACGGAAAATCCGAGTTGCGATAGTGCAACTGTCACTCGCTCTCGTTCATCCTTGATGTGCTTGTGGTTGTCTGCGTAGGCGCCGCGATGCGCAAGCACGCTGATACCAACGGCATGCCCGATCACGTTCATGTTGAAGACGTTCTGGATGTTTCGCAGCCTTCCAATAATTTCAGGGTGACCGAAACCGAAACCGACGCGAATGCCAGCGGCGGCATAGCTTTTCGAGAATGACCTCAAGATCAGAAGGTTCGAATACCGGCTGATGAGGCGCAGTCCGTGATCGGGTGCAAAGTCGACGTAGGCCTCATCGAGGACAATCAAGCGGTCCGATTGTGCTACGAGGCATTCGATATCGCTTATCGGGAGGAATGTTCCGGTCGGATTGTTTGGATTGGCCAACATAATAAACTTGGCATCTTTTGCCGCACCGGAAAGCAATTGCTCCATTGGCAGGGAATGAGCTTGACATCCGATTTCGAGGAACTCAGCGCCCTGAAGCATGGCAAGTTTGCGGTTGAACGAAAACCCTGGCGACATCATCGCAACCTTGTCGCCGGGTGCGAGGAAAGCTCTGTAGATCAGTCCGAGCAGTTCAGACGACCCGTTGCCAGCGATGACCTGATCCCTGGAAACGCCATAGGTGCTGGACGCTGCTTCCCTCAATCTGAAGTTATCGTCATCCGGATATAGATACTGGCGCTTGAGGGCCGCCACTGCACTTTGCATTATGATTGGCGGCAACGGAAACGGGTTCTCATTCGTATTCAGCTTGATAAAATTTGCGTCCGGCGCTGGTCCGTTGGACGGCAGAGCATCCAACTGTCGTGTCACTTGCGAAAGAGCCGAAAGCACAGTTTGCAGTTTTGCGTCGGACATATTTAACTCCGTTTCAGTCACACAGGGGGCATCCGTATGAGCTCGCAACGAGAGCAACATGGCGGACGGGATTGACGATGGCAGGGTTGCCTTTCACACAATGGGCGCAGCGCCGGCTGAGATGGGAATTCAGCCAGGCTGTCCTCGGTCGAATCGAGTTGACGCGGACGCGGATCTGCATCGCTGCGCGGCGCCAAGGCGCTAAGCGGCTCAGCTCATGCCCAGGGTCATGCTTTCAAAGACGCTTGATCTCGACGCCGTATTTCCTCAGCACGTAGCCAATCTGGCGCGGGGTCAGCCCAAGCAAGCGCGCTGCCTTTGCCTGCACCCAGCCACATCTTTCCATGGCAGCAATGACGCGCTCTATATCGGGCGTCCTCGCGCCAATTGGGTGGGTTGCGCCGGCAAGCGGGTTAGTCGCGGCCGAACTGGCGGCCTCGTCCGGGGGCGTGGCCAAATTCGCTGACTCCGGCAGGATCGGCGGTGGTTGCAGCGCGGCCTTGCCCGATCTGCACTTCCACAGCGCCTCGGCAAAGCATTGGCCTTGGGAGCAGGCAAAGTCGTTTCTCCCGATTGACAGTCCCTCGGCCAGGATCGCTGTCCGGTGCACGCAATTTTCAAGCTCGCGAATGTTGCCGGGAAACTCACATTTCATCAGCACTTCAATCGCACGCGGATCGAAGGTGAGCGTACAGCCGTTCTCGTCGTTGAACTTCTTGAGAAACTCAGCTGCGAGGAGCGGAATATCGCTGCGCCTTTGGCGCAATGCTGGTACCAGCAAGGGAACCACGTTGATGCGGTAGTATAGGTCGGCGCGGAACTCATTCCTTGCAACCGCCTCTTCCAGGTTCCTGTTCGTGGCGGCAATCACGCGAACATCGACCTTGATGGTCTGATTGCTGCCGACGCGCTCAAACTCCTGCTCCTGCAGCACGCGCAGTAGCTTTGCCTGGAACGAGGCCGAGATCTCGCCAATCTCGTCCAGAAACAACGTCCCCTTGTCAGCGAGCTCAAAGCGCCCCCTGCGGGAATTGAATGCGCTTGTGAAGGCACCCTTCTCATGACCGAACAATTCGGATTCCAGGACTGTCTCTGGGAGCGCTGCACAATTGAGTTTAACGAAGGGCCGCTTGGCGCGCGGCGACAACTCGTGAATTGCCTTGGCAGCCAGCTCCTTCCCGGTACCGGACTCACCTCGCAGCAGAACTGTGGTTTTTGCCTTGGCTACGACCGCGATCTTCTCCAGCAGGGCGCTTATCGCCGGACTGTCACCAATCATCCCCTCGACGTGGACCTTTTTGCGCCGGGGTGCAGGGTGCTTAACATCAGAAAATTTCGTTTGCAGCCGATGTTCCAGCTCCGGCGTTCGCTCGCGGTCGGCCGCGGAGAAGCGATGCAACTTGACTGTCTGTCCCACCATGTTGGCAATCATGGTAAGCAGCCGGACATCATCGTCGAGCCGATAGCTTGACCTGCTTTCCAAAACCCGGTCCAAAGTCAGCGCGCCTATGGCGTTCCCATCAACACGAATGGGAACGCCGATGAACGACACGGTGTCGGAGGCCCCAAGCACCTCGATATCAGCGGCAGTGAAGGTCGGATGCATCGCTATGTCCTCGGCGAGGAGCGGCGTGTCGGTCGTCACAATCTGGTCGATGGCGTTGCGCGGCAGGCGCGACCGGGAGGGCTCATTGCCGTTCGTGCCGCAGCCGCTGGCCACTGTGATGTCCAGTCCGCCCTCGGCATCGCAGAGAGCGATGATGCCGTGCCGCATCTGCACAAACGAGTGCAGGAGATCGACTACCTTGGCCAACTTGAGTTCGAGCGGGGCGGCATCGGCGAGTACTTTCGATATTTCGAAGATGCCGGTTAGCGCGCGCTCGTGCAATGCCACACTCGCAGGATTCGTGTCGGACTTTGGACAACCCTTTATCGCATTCGGCAGCGATATGCCGCAGTCGCGGGCATTCTGTTCTGACTTGCTAATGTTGTGGTGCATGTGATCCTCGATCTCGCGCCATCAAATCTAGGCTGGCGGCATGTGCGCCCGCGACATCGCGGGCACGCGCGAAAATGCTCCGACGTGAACTCGTGCCGCCGCCGTGTGGTCGAGTGCAAAGCGGGTCTAGCCCTGACGCATCGCTTGGCTACTCCCTCCACGAGGCTTGGCCATGTTATTGGCTTGCCCCGGGCAAACACACGTTGTTTTCAAAAGACTGGAGCGAGGCGGCATAGTCAATCGAGCTTTCTTTCATCTGTGAAAGGAAACCTCGCGGCCTATGATAGGATTCATCAGTTCTATCTTTGCGTTGAAGCAGAAATACCTGGGCCGGCCATGCCTTGCCCGAGCCGCTGACCGCGCGGAGTGTAAATGCGGGGCCGTGCCATTCACCAGCGCCCGCGAAGGAGGGGCGGGAGCGATAATAACAGCCAACGGCACTGGTCGGTCGCGGCAGACGCCATCTTTCTCGAGTTGATCAGGCGGCGGCGATGTCGCGTGTGAAGGCGCGAAGCTGGCATCGAGTACGACTTCGTAGGCGGTGCCCGCAACTTCTGAATCGCATCGTCTTGGTCAGCACCATCACCAGCCTGGGGCCGAAATCGGCACACTCAATGAGCGTATCGAAAAGTCTGAACAGATTACGATGCGACCGCTTGGAAACGGCTGCCCCTGCTGCGGGCGTTGATTTGCAAAATTGGTCGTCCAAAAGGCCGTCCGAATATCTGATTGCAGTGGCTGCATGGTCGTAGGCTGTCTAGAAACGAGCGCTTCCGAACAGGGGTAAGTTAGCCTGTCATCTGGACGGCCTTGAACAGGCGACCTATTGGTACGCGCTGGCGCCAACGATGGGGCCCGGTCCAAAGCCGGCTAATGAGGAACCCACCACGCTTTTTGCAGCAAAGCCGCTAGCCAGAGGGATCGACCCGCAAGCACTCTGCCAGAGACCATCAAGGGCGTTCGGACCGCGGCCTTGCCCGCTGGTCTGACACCGCATTCCTCCATCATTGGCGAGCCCACGTCAGTTCAGGTGATGCGGATTCATCTGGCATGGGTATTGCGGCGGCGGTGGTGCAGCGTTCGACCGGAGCGCCGCGATAGGGAGAAGCCCGGGAGAAGTCACGCCACCTCGATCCGGTCAGGGAGAGAAAAACAGTGTCAGCTGCACAAGTCCGCGGCGCGAGTCCCGCGCCCCGCAAACCCTTCTACACCAAGCTCTACGCCCAGGTGCTTGCCGCCATCGCGCTCGGCGTCGCAATTGGCTATTTTTATCCGGAGACCGGCGAGAGCCTGAAGCCGCTGGGTGATGCCTTCATCAAGCTGGTCAAGATGATCATCGCGCCTGTCATCTTCCTGACAATTGCGACCGGCATTGCCGGCATGAACGATCTTCATAAGGTCGGCCGGGTCGCCGGCAAGGCAATGGTTTATTTCCTCACCTTCTCAACGCTCGCGCTGATCGTCGGCCTCATCGTCGCCAATGTCGTCCAGCCTGGCGACGGCCTGAACATCGATCCGGCCTCGCTCGATGTCCAGGCCGTGAATACCTATGCCGCAAAAGCCAAAGCGCAGTCGGTCACCGGCTTCCTGATGAACATCATCCCGCCAACGATCGTCGGTGCCTTCGCGGAAGGCGACATCCTGCAGGTGCTGTTCTTCTCGGTTCTGTTCGGCATGGCGCTTGCGATGGCCGGAGAGACGGGCAAGCCTGTCGTTTCCTTCCTCCAGGCGCTCATTGTGCCTGTCTTCAAGCTCGTCGGAATTCTGATGAAGGCCGCGCCGATCGGCGCTTTTGGCGCGATGGCCTTCACCATCGGCAGATATGGCATCGGTTCGGTAGTCAACCTCGCGATGCTGGTCGGGACGTTCTATTTCACCGCCTTCCTCTTCGTGTTCGGGGTTCTCGGCGCAGTCTGCCGCTACAACGGCTTTTCGATTTGTTCTCTCATTCGTTACATCAAGGAAGAGCTGCTGCTTGTCCTCGCAACGTCCTCCTCGGAGGCGGCGCTCCCGTCGCTGATGGAGAAAATGGAGAAGGCGGGCGCCAGGCGTTCGGTTGTGGGTCTCGTCATCCCGGCCGGATATTCGTTCAATCTGGACGGCACGAATATCTACATGACGCTAGCGGCTCTCTTCATCGCACAGGCGACGAACACGGATCTGTCCATCGGCGATCAGGTGCTGCTGCTGCTCGTAGCAATGCTTTCCTCCAAGGGCGCTGCAGGTGTGACAGGTGCGGGCTTCATCACCCTGGCGGCTACGCTCGCGGTAGTTCCGAGTGTTCCCGTTGCTGGGATGGCACTGATACTCGGCATCGACCGATTCATGTCCGAATGCCGGGCGCTGACGAATTGCGTCGGCAACGCAGTGGCATCCCTCGTCGTCGCACGCTGGGAAGGAGAGTTGGACCGAGCACAGATGAAAGCTGCCTTCAGCGGTCATCAGCTTACCGAGGCATCAAACCGGCTACCCTCCTGCAAGTAAGGTGGGCGGCCCACGACCTGTCAAGTCGCTTAGCTGGTCACATAACTGAACGACCGACCCGCAGCCTCTAAACGGCTCCTCACGGACCATGTATCAGAAGCGCTAAATGTGTGAGTGCAAATCGTCACCGCCCTTTAAGCGAATGAGCCTTTCAGTATACCCGGCCGGTTTACGTCTGCAATGATGTTCGTCCAACACGTTGTGCCCATTCGTATGGGGACGTCTTCACTTCGCCACCCGAAACGGAAACGCGCTAGGCGGACAGAGAGCCGGCCCGCGTCAAAAACCAATCAGAATAGGACCTATGACCAAGCGCCCCACGATTGCCGATCTCGCCCGCGAAGCCCGAGTCAGCGTAGCAACGATCGATCGGGTTCTGAACGCCCGCCATCCGGTGCGCGAGGAGACCGCGCGGCGGGTCCACGACGCCGCCCAGGCGATCGGCTATCATGCTGCCGGGCTAATCAAGCAGCGGTTGCGGCGAGACCTACCGCACTACCGTCTGGGCTTCATCTTGAGAAAACCGGCCCAGCATTTCTACCAAGATTTTGCGCGCGAGGTCGAAGCATCGGTCAATTTGGCCCAGTCCTTCCACGGCATTCCGCTCGTCGAATTCGCCCCGTCACATATGCCGAGCGACCTGATCGCGCCGCTCAAGGAGTTGGGCGCACGCTGCCATGCAATCGCGATGGTGGCACCGGACCACCCGAAAATCACAGCAGCGGTTGAGGACCTCAAGGCCAAGGGCATTCCGGTTTTCTCGCTGCTTTCCGACTTCGCCGCCGGCGTGCGACAGGGGTATATCGGCCTCAACAACCGCAAGGTGGGGCGCACGGCCGCTTGGATGGTGTCCAAGGTCGCAAAACGGCCCGGCAAAGTGGCGGTGTTTGTCGGCAGCCATCGTTTCCAGGGGCACGAGCTCCGTGACGTCGGCTTTCGCTCCTATTGCCGTGAGAACGCGCCCACGTTCGAGGTGCTGGATCCGGTCATGAACCTCGAGAAACGGCAGATCACCTACGAGGCAACGCTTGATCTCATGCAGCGGGAGCCCGAGCTCGTCGGCTTCTATGTCGCCGGCGGCGGCATGGAGGGCGCCATCTCCGCGCTCCGAGAAGAGGGCAAAAGTCGGGATCTCGTCGCGATCGTGAATGAAATCACACCTGAGTCTCGGGCAGCGCTCGCAGATAACATCGTCACGATGGCGGTCGCCACGCCAATGCGCCGGCTTTGCCAGGAGCTGATAACGCTGATGACACGGGCTATCGAGACCGGCACCGCTGAAACACCCGGCCAGACATTTCTGCCGTTCGACATCCATCTGCCGGAAAATATATGAAGGTTCATAAGCGGGAGTTTCCTTTCATAACGAGAGAAAGTTGAATGATGGTCCCTCCACACGGGTGGGCGCACCCCCGGGCCCTAGCCGCGGCCCAGGACGAAGAGCCAATTGGGTATCGGCGGCGCCTTAAGGCGGTGGTCAATGATCCCGCACGGCAATAGCCGAGCGAGGCCAGCACAGTCCATTTGGGGGTCGACCTCGTCGACCGCCATCTCCTCGCCTGGCTGCACGTGAAAAGCCGCGGCACAGCCGGCAAGGCAGGAATTTAACCGGGCTAACCATCTTCTGGGACTTCGCACGCAAATCGAGGCGGCAGTCAATTCAGTAGCAGCCCGGGCGTGTGTTCTGCTCGTTCCGGCCCCTCGCACTTAGCAAGGAACTGCGCCGCTCTGCCGGGCCAAAGGCCCGACGCCCGAAGGGCAACCGCTCCGACGCGATCGCGTCCGCCTCCAGAAGCCGCCATCGAAAGAATGCTCGCGTCGTCACCACCTACGGCCAAGGCGGGCAATCAAGGCAGCTGGCATCACTCTGCCACACATCCTCGACGAGCAACTCGCCTGAGATCAGCCCCAGAACGTAGGCAACACGCGCCGCGCCGGCGCTTGTCGAGATGCTGATCGGCCCGTCTACAGGGGGCGATTAGGTGGGGCTTAACATCTTCCGGGACTTCGCACGCGATTTCGAGGTGGCAGTCGGTACCAAGAAACGAAAGGTCGGATCGGCGTGCCCGAGACGCTCAATGATTTCAGGCAAAGGCGCCAGGCGAGATGCCTCCTGCAACATCATTTCCCGCATCCACATGCTTGCCGGATCACTATTGTGAAGCTCAGGCCATTGGACGGCTTCCGTGAATGCAGGAGGAGGAAGTGGCGGCGGAAGTTGGACAATCCGCAGGGGTGTTGCTTTTGCGAAATGCTGCGCCAGCCGTAAGGGCATGGTCCCGATGCGGTTGGTGCCTGACAGGACGGGCGGGATCAGGCTAAAGCCCTGTACGACAACTTCGATACGTCTCTCGAAACCGTGCTCGAGCAAATACCATTCCTCCATGGTGGGCTGCCGGGTGTGCCTGAATTTGAGCACAACATGTCCCATGCACAAGTATCGCTCGAATGTAAGTGGCTCCGACAGCTGCTTGTTCGTGCCGCAGCCTACGCCTACGAGCTTATCTTCGAACAGGGCTGCGCGAGGATGTTTCGACATGAACACTTCCGGCATGATCAGAAAATCAACGTCGCCGCGCCGGAGAAGCTCCTCGGGGTCGTCGCAAATAGGCAGACATTCAAAGCGAACGGCGGGAGCTTCCTGCGCAGCGCGCTCTACTATCTTCCTAAAAAATACGAGCGTGATGTAATCGGAAAGCATGATTCGGAAGAGACGATCCGATTGGGCCGGGTTGAAGGCGTCGGGGGAAATAATCGATAGCTGGATGTGCAGCAATGCGTCCCGGACTGCTGGGGCGAGCCCGTCGGCGCGCGGCGTCAAAATGAGCTCGCGGCCGTTCATCGTAAATAGCTCATCGTTAAAATAGGCGCGTAGCCGAGCAACGGCGGCGCTCATGGCCGGCTGGCTCAGGTTGATACTGCGAGCCGCGGCAGTGACTTTACGCTCCCTCATCAGAGCGTCCAGCACAACGAGGAGATTTAGATCCAGCCCTTTAAAACGCATGTCATGTTCTATCCAACGTGTGGATGCGTATCATTCAAACAATCAATTTTACGAATTTACGAGCCATGCATTAGAGGAACGGAAAGTGAGCGACGTCAAGCTCAAATCGACGACACGGGCCGGAACTCGAGAGAGCGTCTGGCTCACCTTCGCCAACGACAACGGCTGAGTGCAGCCACCAACGCCGCTTTGGTCGAGTAATGCGGCCGCAAAAACCAATATGAAGAGAGGTCCTGAATGCGCCATCAGGTGCAGTGGAAGTTGTGCTGGGAAAACGAGTTGCAGCTCTCCGATCACGTTAAGCTCGCCGAGTTCTTTCGTGATACGTACGGGCCGACTGGGGCGTCCAACGCAGAACCGTTCGAAGGTAGTCGAAGCTGGGCCGGAGCCAGGCCTGAACTCCGCGTAATCGCCTATGATTCAAGCGGTGTAGCGGCTCACATGGGCATACTGCGCCGTTTCATCAAGGTCGACGCGGTCGACCTGTTGGTGGCTGAGCTGGGCCTGTACGGGGTACGTCCGGACCTTGAGGGTCTGGGAATCGCCCATTCAATCCATGTCATGCTTCCAATACTGCAGGAGCTTGGCGTTCCATTCGCTTTCGGAACGGTCAGGGACGCGCTGCGGAATCATGTTGAGAGGTTCGGACGGCGATACAGCCCTATGGCCGTTTTGTCGGGAATTCGCGTGCGCTCCACCCGACCAGAGGCCCGCCTCGACCTGCCGCCCACACGCATCGATGACGCACTCACCATTGTTCTGCCAGTTGGACGGCCGATCAGCGAATGGCCCACGGGCACGATGATAGATCGGAACGGACCAGAGCTATGAGCTGGTCCGATTGCTTGTACGAAGTGCGCCGTGAGTGCTCTGACGGCACCGGCCGTCGAAGCGTTTATCTGACGTTTGACGACGGTCCCAATCCACTTTTCACACCGGAGATTCTCGACGTGCTGGCAGAGCAGCGGGTGCCGGCGACTTTCTTCGTCATCGGCGCCTACGCCTTAGAGCACCCAGATCTAATCCAACGGATGATCGCAGAAGGGCACGAGGTAGGCAACCACACGATGTCTCATCCGGACCTGTACCAATGCGGTTTCGGCGAAGTGCAACGTGAGGTCTTTGAAGCGAACGACGCCATCATGAGAGCGTGCCCGCAGGCCTCGGTCCGCTTTGTTCGCGCGCCCTACGGCGCCTGGAGCGAAGAAGTCTGCACAGCATCACAGATCGCCGGGCTGGCGGCCCTTCATTGGTCCGTCGACCCTCGAGATTGGTCTCGCCCTGGAGTCGAGGCGATTATTGATAGAGTGCTCGCCTCTGTCCGGCCGGGCGCAATTGTACTCTTGCACGACGGATGCCCTCCCGGCGAGTTGAGCCAGGGCGCTCACGCCGGCATGCGCGACCAGACGGTCACGGCGCTGTCCCGGCTGATTCCAGCACTGCGTGAGCGCGGATTTGTAATCCGCTCACTTCCTCAACATCACTGAACAAACGAGATCCCATGACACTTCTTGGTACAACCAGCACTGTGGCCATTTCGCTTTATGCACTGCTCTCGACTGCCTATAAGAGCATGCAA
This sequence comes from Mesorhizobium sp. M0037, assembly GCF_040323635.1. Lineage (NCBI taxonomy): Bacteria > Pseudomonadati > Pseudomonadota > Alphaproteobacteria > Hyphomicrobiales > Phyllobacteriaceae > Mesorhizobium > Mesorhizobium sp. M0037. The sequence goes on from NZ_JAMYVB010000020.1 coordinate 123,614, forward strand.
GGGCTTTATGCTATGCCGACAAAGGATTCGTCGGCGTTGGAGGTTCTCGTCGGCTCCGACAAACTGCCCAGCGTGGATGTCATCGTCCCCTGCTTCAACGAGGATCCGCGCACGCTTTCAGAGTGCCTGGCTTCCATTGCAGACCAAGAATACGCCGGAAGACTTCGGGTCTATTTGGTTGATGACGGTTCTGGAAATCGCGAAGCCTTAGGAACTGTCCACGAAGACTACGCGCGCGACCCCAGGTTCGACATCATTTTGCTTCCCGAGAATGTTGGAAAGCGCAAGGCGCAGATCGCCGCGATACGCCGCTCATCAGGGGATCTGGTGCTTAACGTTGATTCAGACACGGTACTCGCACCCGACGTCATTTCCAAGCTTGTACCGAAGATGCGAGATTCAGCGGTCGGCGCAGTCATGGGTCAGTTGACGGCCAGTAACCGAACCGAGAGCTGGCTGACCAGGCTGATAGACATGGAGTACTGGCTGGCTTGCAACGAGGAGCGCGCGGCACAGGCTCGCTTCGGTGCCGTTATGTGCTGTTGCGGCCCATGTGCCATGTACCGCCGGTCTGCGCTCCTTTTGTTACTGGACCAGTACGAGTCGCAATTTTTTCGGGGCAAGCCAAGCGACTTCGGTGAGGATCGCCATCTCACTATCCTGATGCTGAAAGCAGGCTTTCGAACCGAATACGTTCCGAGCGCCATCGCGGCCACAGTCGTTCCGAACAGACTCGGACCGTATCTGCGCCAACAACTCCGTTGGGCACGAAGCACATTCCGGGACACGCTGCTTGGGCTGCGCTTGCTGCCTAGCCTAAATAGCTATCTCACGTTGGACGTGGTCGGACAGAATCTCGGCGCGCTACTCCTCGCCCTATCGGTATTAACGGGCCTCGCACATTTCGCACTGACAGGCACTGTGCCTTGGTGGACAGGACTGATGATTGTGTCCATGACCATGCTCCGATGCAGCGTGGTAGCATTTCGTGCTCGACAATTTCGATTTCTTGGCTTTTCGCTGCACACGTTCATCAACGTCTTTCTCTTGCTTCCGTTGAAGGCCTACGCGCTGTGTACCTTGAGCAATAGCGATTGGCTGTCACGAAGCTCTGCTGTCGCTACATCGAACACTGGGGGAAAACAGGCCCCCACCCAAACTCCGATCACTGGTTCCAGCAGGGCAGAATTCTCGCCCCATTCGGCTCCGCTTCGCAGGCTCAATCTTGCGCGGGATTCTTCGGAATTAGTCCTGTCGGACAACATTTGCGGCGACGAGTGATCGCTACTTACCTGATGGACGAGAGGTGCACGAGTTTGACCCAGAACGCGAATCATCAGTTGCTTGATCGGGAATTGGCCGCAGACGATCCGTGGCGCCTCGACGGCAATCCGTTCGAGCAGAAGCGCCACACGCAAATGCTCCAGCTGGCGCTTGCCCAAGGCTCCATTACAAATGCCCTCGAAGTCGGGTGCGCTGCCGGCGCATTCACGGAAAAACTAGCCCCCTACTGCCAAGGGCTCACCGTCATCGATGTCGTGGCGCAAGCGATTGCTCGAGCACGTCAACGGATAAAGGAGCCGTCGCGCATCAACTGGATAGTCTCCGATGTTCAACAGTTTTCGACCAACGAGTTGTTTGACCTGATCGTTGTGGCGGAGGTCCTCTACTACCTCGGAGACATAGCCGAGATGCGCGCGGCCGTCAAAAACCTGGTGCGGGTGCTTGCGCCAGGCGGGCATCTGATCTTCGGATCGGCAAGGGATGCTAATTGCCGTCGCTGGGGTCACGCCGCTGGTGCTGAGCCGGTCATCGCCATGCTGAACGAAACGTTGATCGAGGTAGAGCGTCTTGAGTGTCGGGGCGAGTCGGTCAACGAAGACTGCTTGCTCGTCCGTTTCCGGAACCCGATTTCCGCTTCCTGATGAATCGAATCTATCGCCGTTAACGTGGAGACACTATGCGCATCTGTGGTACCAAGCTGACCCATGATGGGGCGATCGCCCTGGTCGAGGATGGACGGCTCGTCTTCTGCGTTGACCAGGAAAAGCGGCACAACGATCCGCGTTACCAATCCATCGATAATCTCGACGCAATTGTTGCCGCTTTAGCGGAGCAGCGGCTAGATCCTTGTGATGTCGATCAGTTCGTTATCGACGGCGGGGATGGCGAAGACGAGTCACAGTTTCAGGTCGGCAGGCAACCAAGCAACCGCCAGTTTTGTCGTCCCTCTCGGTAAAATGAACCCATGTCCATGGTAGCGATCGACCTTACTGACGTAAGCAAAACTTATGACAAGCTCGTTGTCGACAGGCTGTCGTTCCGCGTTGCGGCGGGGGAATGCTTCGGGCTCTTGGGACCGAACGGCGCGGGCAAAAGCACGATTGCGCGTATGGTCCTCGGCATGACATCGCCTGATGCGGGGAAGATTACTGTGCTCGGCGCTCCAGTGCCGGCGCGCGCGCGTTTGGCACGTATGCGCATCGGCGTGGTCCCGCAGTTCGACAATCTTGATGCCGCGTTCACTGTACGCGAGAACCTGTTGGTGTTCGGGCGCTACTTCCGGATGAGCAGACGCCAGATCGATGCGGTCATACCATCGCTGCTTGAGTTCGCCCGCCTCGAGAACAAAGCGGATGCGCGCGTCGCCGAACTGTCCGGCGGCATGAAGCGGCGCCTGACGCTCGCGCGTGCGCTGATCAATGACCCGCACTTGCTGGTGATGGACGAGCCGACCACCGGCCTCGATCCGCAGGCCCGCCACCTGATCTGGGATCGGCTGCGATCGCTGCTGGCGCGGGGCAAGACTATTCTTTTGACTACCCATTTCATGGAAGAGGCCGAGCGGCTGTGCGATCGGCTGTGCGTTATGGAGGAGGGGCGCAAGATCGCCGAAGGTCGCCCGTCCGAACTCATTGACGAGCAGATCGGCTGTGACGTGGTCGAGGTCTACGGCGGCAATCCGCATGAACTGGGTGCGCTGATCCGGCCGTACGCACAGCGCATCGAGGTGAGCGGTGAGACGCTTTTTTGCTATGCACCCGATCCGGAGCAGGTGCTGGCGCAGCTACGCGGGCGCACGGGTCTACGCCTTCTGCAGCGTCCCCCCAATCTCGAGGATGTGTTTTTGCGGTTAACCGGGCGCGAGATGGAGGACTGAACAATGGGCGAACGTTATGCGGCGGGCATGCCCGCCAATGCGTGGAATTGGGTCGCGGTTTGGCGCCGCAACTATCTTGGATGGAAGAAAATCGGGCTTGCATCGGTTCTCGGCAACCTCGCCGATCCGATGATCTATCTGTTCGGTCTCGGCTTTGGCATCGGAACAATGATAGGTCCTGTTGAGGGCACTTCGTACATTGCGTTTCTCGCGGCTGGCATGGTTGCCACAAGCGTGATGGCATCGGCGACCGCTGAAACGGTCTACGGGAGTTTCGGCCGCATGGGCGACCAGCGCACCTGGGAAGGAATGCTATGCACTCAGCTGACGCTCGGCGATATCTTACTCGGCGAATTGGCGTGGGCAGCCACGAAGGCCCTCATGGCGGGCACAGCAATCACTATTGTTGCCACCACGCTCGGATACGCATCGTGGCCATCCATCCTCTGCTTGCTGCCAGTCATCGCTCTCAATGGCCTCGCCTTCGCGAGTCTAGCGATGGTCGTCACGGCGCTTGCGCCCAGCTATGAATATTTCATATTTTATAATACGCTTGTTATTACACCCATGCTGTTCCTTTGCGGCGCGATGTTTCCGGTCAACCAATTGCCCGGCGCTTTTCAGTATGCTGCCTCCTTATTGCCGCTCGCACATGCAGTCGACCTCATTCGTCCAGCGATGCTTGGCCGTCCGATTGACAAAATGGGCCTGCATATCGGCGCGCTTTGCATATACACGGTTTTGCCTTTCTTCTTTTCGATTGCTCTTTTTCGTCGAAGGCTGATGCGTTGACGCTACTCACCATTCGAATTGGATGTTTGGGCGCAACCCATTCACACGCCGCCTAGATCAAGACATGCGTTTTAAAGGACTCGATCTGAACCTCCTCGTTGTGTTGGACGCTCTGGTCAGGGAACGTAAAGTCACCGCGGCGGCCCGCAGTATTAACCTGAGCCAGCCGGCAATGAGCGCCGCCGTTGCTCGGTTACGCGCCTATTTCAGCGATGAGCTATTTACGATGAGCGGCCGCGAGCTCATTTTGACACCGCGCGCTGAGGGGCTCGCCCCAGCAGTCAGGGAGGCATTGCTGCACATCCAGCTATCGATTATTTCCTGGGACGCCTTCAACCCAGCCCAATCGGATCGTCGCTTCCGGATCATCCTTTCCGATTACATCACGCTCGTATTTTTTAAGAAGATCGTAGAACGTGCTGCGCGGGAAGCTCCCGCCGTCCGCTTTGAATGTCTCCCTATTTCCGACGACCCCGAGGAGCTTCTCCGGCGCGGCGACGTTGATTTTCTGATCATGCCGGAAGTATTCATGTCGAAACATCCTCGCGCAGCCCTGTTCGAAGATAAGCTCGTATGCGTAGGCTGCCGCACGAACAAGCAGCTGTCAGAGCCACTTACATTGGAGCGATACTTATCGATGGGGCAGGTTGTCCTCAAATTCGGGGACACCCGGCAGCTCTCCGTCGAGGAATGGTATCTGCTTGAGCACGGTTTCGAGAGACGTATCGAAGTTGTCGTACACGGCTTTAGCCTGATCCCGCCCGTTGTATCCGGCACCAGCCGCATCGGGACCATGCCCTTACGGCTGGCGCAGCATTTCGCAAAAACAACACCCCTGCGGATTGTCCAACTTCCGCCACCACTTCCTCCCGCATTCACGGAGGCCATCCAATGGCCTGCGCTCCACAATAGTGATCCGGCAAGCTTGTGGATGCGTGAAATGATGTTGCAGGAGGGATCTCGTATGATTCCTCTGCCTAAGAGCACCGGACGTCTCAGTTGTCCGCAAATTGAGAAACTGCTCCCCCCTCGACTATGAGAGGAGGCATGGATGGCGATTGGAATTGGGAGATTCCTGCATTGTCGAGAACGATGTGGAGAGAGCTGATGCTTCAGCCTAAGAGGTAGCAGCGATGCTGCGGCTGCATGAACTTGGCTGGTGGAGCGAACCGATGGGCGAAGGAATTCGGGTGCGCGCGCAACACGGTGCGTCGGTATCTCCGCCACGGCGGGACCGTTCCGTTTGGTAAACCTGTTCGGCCGACCGCGTTGACGGGCTGGACGATTGGCTGCGAGAGCGCTTGTTTCCGGTCCCCGCCGCCTGCGAGCCCGCAACTGCTCAGCAGAAGGGCGAAGTGAACGAGAATGCATTCATTTCATAAATGTATGCCTATCCAAGCAATCGATTTCTCCAATTGTCCGATGACGAA
>NZ_JAMYVB010000021.1:0-111635 GCF_040323635.1 Mesorhizobium sp. M0037
AGCACAAGAAGCTCGCTCTGCGCCAAGCCGCATGACCAGCATCATGGCCGCCCCATTTTGCAGAACTTGACGCACACAACCGCGCGCCGCAGCTTTCCCTCCCCTTGTGGGGAGGGATTAAGGGTAGGGGTACGTGCCGGGCAAACCTTGGCGGGCTAACCGGTGGCACCAGCGTTCACGCTGGTGCGCAAGCAAATGTCATCGGCTCGCCATGGCATGATCGGGAGGCGATGTGGCAGTATCGGCAGCGCGCCGGTAGCCGCCGCCATCCAGAGCGCCAACACAGCCGGATTTTCGTCGGAGCTTTCCATGACCCTATTCACCCGCCGCGGGCTTCTGAAAACGGCTGCGGTTGCCGGCGGTGGCGGCGTCGGGCTGGCAGCAATGACCAGGCTCAGCGGTTGGGCAGCTGTCACACCTGAGCCGGTGGTGCTCAAGACGGCAAAGATCCAGGCCAGGTTCATGGATGCGGGCGAGACCCGGGATGTCCTGACGTATGGTGAATCAGGCATGCCGCCTGTACTGCGGATGAAAAAAGGCGAGCCCTTTGCCGCGCGTCTCGTCAACGCCATCGACGACCCGACGACCATCCATTGGCACGGCATTCGCGTTCCAAACAAGATGGACGGTGTTCCCTTCCTAGTTCAGCCTTACGTCTATACCGGCGATCATTTCGACTACGCCTTCACGCCGCCCGACGCCGGCACGTTCTGGTATCACCCGCATTGCAACACGCTGGAGCAGATGGGCCATGGGTTGACCGGCGTGATCGTGGTCGAAAACCCCAACGATCCCAAATTCGACGCCGAGGCAATCGTCAATCTGCGCGACTGGCGCCTCGGCGACGACGCGCAGTTCATCCAGCAATTCCGGCCGCGCGATGCCGCAAAAACCGGAACCTATGGCACGGTGCGCACCGCCAACTGGCTCGACCAGCCGCAATTCGACGCGGCGGCCGGCGGGTTGGTGCGGATGCGGGTCGCCATCACCGATGTCACCCGCATCTATGCCTTTCGCGTCGAGGGTGCGGAGGCCGCGGTCATCGCGCTCGACGGCAATCCGGTGCCGCAGCGTTTTGCGCCCGATGCCTTGCTGCTCGGACCGGGGCAGCGCATGGAGCTCGCCATCCGCATGCCTGACCAGGAGGGCGCGATCGTCAGCCTGGGCGACATCAGAGGCACCAAACCCAAGGTCCTCGCCACCTTGCGCGCCACCGGCAGCTCGCTCAAGCGCGATTTGCGAGACCTCGCACCGCTGGAGGCCAACCCAGTGCCGGAGGTGGATCTCGCCAGCGCGAAACACATCGCGCTCTCGCTCAGCGCCACGGCGGAAAACGTGCCGAGCGACAGCATATGCGGCACGCTAGGCTACTCCTTCTGGGCCATCAACAAGGTACCGTGGCCGGGCGACACGCCGGACCCGACCGCGCCTTTGGCCGAGCTGAAGCTCGGCAAAAACTATGTCATCGACATGGAGAATTTGACGCCGCAAGCGCATCCGATGCATCTGCACGGCATGAGCTTCAAGGTGCTGTCGTCGTCGACACGCAAGGTTCAGCCGGTCATCTCCGACACCTATCTCATGCAGCCCAACGAGAAGGTTCAGCTCGGTTTCGTCGCCGACAATCCCGGCGACTGGCTGCTGCACTGCCACATCATCGAACATCAGAAAACCGGCATGACGAGCTATATCAGGGTGGTTTGACGCCGAGGCGGGTCAATCAGCCTCTACCGGGGTTGGCCTTCACCGGCCGGGCCTGTTGCCGGAGAAATTGCCGGTGTTCGCCGGTTTCGTTGGCAAAGCGGGGCCGTTCCCTGCTATTCCCGCCTGCAATCAAGAAGCCGTGGACACGCTTGCATGACCAATGTCGCCCTGACCGGACTGGCCCGCGATCTCGCCAGGCGCGCCGCCGAGGGCCGCCCGGTGCGCATCGGCGTCATCGGCTCCGGCGAAATGGGCACCGACCTGGTCACGCAAGGCATGCTGATGCCCGGCATCTCGGTCGCGGCCATCTCGACACGCCGCCCGCACACCGCCCGTGACGCCATCCGCATCGCCTATGGCGATGAGGCGATGGCGGTCGAGGCGGACAGGGGCTCGAAAGTCACCGCGGCGATCGAGGCGGGCAAAATCGCCATTACCACGAACGAGATGCTGGTCACCAATCCGCTGATCGACGTCGTCATAGACGCCACCGGCAAGCCTGGTGTCGCCGCCGATTTCGACTTGAAGGCGATGGAGCACGGCAAGCACCTGGTGATGATGAATGTCGAGGCCGACGTCACGATCGGCTGCTACCTCAAGCAGCAGGCAGACCGGCTCGGCGTCGTCTATTCGGTCGGCGCCGGCGACGAGCCGTCGAGCTGCATGGAGCTGATCGAGTTTGCCTCCGCGCTCGGCTACACCATCGTCTCGGCTGGCAAGGGCAAGAACAACCCGCTCAACCACGATGCCGTTCCGGATGACTATCGCGAGGAAGCCCTTCGCCGCAACATGAACCCGCGCATGCTGGTCGAGTTCGTAGACGGCTCGAAAACCATGGTCGAGATGTGCGCCATCGCCAACGCCACCGGGCTGGTGCCCGATGTGCCGGGCATGCACGGGCCCAAGGCCGACCGCGACCAGCTGGCCAAGGTGCTGATACCGCGCGCCGATGGCGGCATCCTGTCGAAGAAGGGTGTTGTCGACTACACGATCGGCAAGGGTGTGGCGCCGGGCGTGTTCGTCATCGTCGAGGCGACGCATCCGCGCATCGTCGAGCGCATGGACGATCTGCATATCGGCCACGGCCCCTATTACAGCTTCTTCCGGCCCTACCATCTGACCTCGCTGGAAGTGCCGCTGACGGCAGCGCGTATCATGCTCTACGGCCGCCCCGACATGGTGCCGCTGCCGAAGCCGGTGGCCGAGGTCTGCGCGGTCGCCAAGCGCGATCTCGCCATGGGCGAGACCTTCGATGCCATCGGTGAGACCTGCTACCGCTCCTGGACAATGACCGTCGAAGAGGCCCGCGCCGTCAGCGCCGTCGCGGTCGGCCTGCTCGAAGGCGGCAAGGTGCTGAAGCCGGTCAGGAAGGGCGAGCTCATCACCACCGACAACGCCACACCCGACCGCACGACCAGGCTGTTCGCTTTGCGCAAGCTGCAGGATGAGATGCTGTACGGGAGCTGAGATTGGATGACAGGCCAGTCGGGCTGGCCTTGTCATGACAACTCCCTATGTTGTAGTGGCACCGAACGGAGGCTTCCAGGATGAATCTCCAGATCAGAGACCCGCGCGCCCGTGACCTCGCCCGGCAGCTTGCCGAAAAGCGAAAGATTTCAATGACCGAGGCGGTGATCGAGGCGCTCGAATCCGAGCTTCAGCGCGAACGTGAACGAGTTCCGCTGGCTGAGCGGCTGGCCGCCATATCGAACGATCTGAAGGCCAAGGCGGGAAGCGGCGGCAGGGATTTGACCAAGGATGAGATCGACGAGATGTGGGGACATTCCTGATGTTCATCGACACCTCGGTGGTGATCGCTGTCCTCGCCGGAGAGGAAGACGCCGCCGATTGGAGCCGCCGGATCGGGCAGGCCTCGATACGGATAACATCTCCGCTGGTCGTGCTCGAAGCGGCGATGCGGCTTTCGTCGAAGTTGGTGGTGGAGCCGCTCTCGCCGAAAGGGCAATAGGAGACTTCCTGCGCGAAGCCGCGATCGAGGTGGTTCCGATCGAAAGAGGTGATGCCAAGCTCGCGATCCAGGCTTTTTCGAACTATGGCAAAGGTCGCGGCCACCCGGCTCAGCTCAACCTCGCTGACTGCCTGTCATATGCCTCGGCAAAAAGCCGTGGGATGCCCTCGCTCTACAAAGGGAAAGGCTTTTCCCACACCCATCTGGCCTGATCCTACTCCCCCAGTTCCACGATTCGGTCAGCAGCAGCTTCGTCAGCCGCTCCCGCCTAGCAGGCCAAATGCTGCCGCGGTCGCGCCATGGGGCTGTTGACCTGCTCGCGCAACACGCCTGGTCATTGCGCTCGTGCTGACGGCGCAGACCATCGGCTGCCATTGTATGATCCATTCATATAGTCTGTCTTTTTGATCCGGGTTTTTCAAACGATGCCGAGATGCCAATCTCCGAACGATCAGTTGAACCCCATTGAGGTTGAAATCTTGCAAACCATTTGGACAAGACGCGAAACAATGAAAACCCTTCTGGCAACGGGCATGGTTGCCATGCTTCAGCCTCTGGCTTTTGCAGCTAGGGCCGCCGCCAAGCTGGAATGGACCTATTTTCAGGCTGACGAGAATGGTTTCCGCCGCACGCCGGTGCTGCTGACCGGGGAAAAAGAAGCCATCCTCCTCGACGGCGGATTTACCCTGTCCGATGGCCGTGCGGTCGCGGATGCGATCAAGGCGACGGGCAAGACCCTGACGACGATCTATGTCAGTTGCAGCGACCCTGACTATTATTTTGGCCTGCATCCCGTCGCGGATGCTTTCCCCGGCGCCAAGATCATCGCGGCCGCTGCGACGGTGGCGGCCATCAAAGCCAATGTGCAAGCCAAGCTGGATGTCTGGGGCCCGCAGCTCAAGGACAATGGACCGAAGGTCCTGGCGGATGTCGTCATTCCCGAGGCATCCGATATCACCTCACTTGAAGTCGAAGGAAACAAGATCGAGATCGTCACCGTCGCCGATCTGAAAGACCGGCGGTATCTCTGGGTGCCCAGCCTTGAAGCGGTGTTCGGCGGCGTGCTGATCTCGTCCGGCGTACATGTCTGGGTTGCCGACGAGCCAACCGTAGACGACCGCAAGAAATGGATTGCCGCGCTCAACGAAATCGCGTCCCGCAAACCCAACATCGTGGTGCCGTCCCATCAGGTAGCCGGTGCACCGGACGGTCTGGCGGCCGTGGAATTCACCCGCGCCTACCTCGAAGCTTTCAATAAGGAAGCCGAAAAAGCGAAATCCAGCGTCGAGCTGATTGCAGCGATGAAGCGGCGCTATCCCGATCTTCTTGACGTCTCGTCCCTGGAACTGGGCGCAAAGGTCGCCAAGGGTGAGATGAAGTGGGGCTGATACGGCCCCGCGAGCGTCTCGGCTACTTCCCCAATTCCACCGACCGCAGCCGCGCGGCTTCCACCGCCTCGGTCAGCAGCTTCGTCAGCCGGTCTTCGCCCATCAGCACGGCAAGGGCGGCTGCCGTGGTTCCGTTGGGGCTGGTCACCTGCTGGCGCAGGACGCCGGGCTCCTCGCCGCTTTCGGCAGCGAGTGCAGCAGCGCCATAGACGGTCTGCATGGCCAGCAGCCTGGCGGTCTCGGTCGGCAGCCCGGCCTTCTCGGCTGCAACCGTAAGCGCCTCGATGAAATGGAAGATGTAGGCCGGACCGGACCCCGAAACCGCCGTCACCGCGTCCATCAGGCCTTCGTCGTCGATCGTCGTCACCACACCGCTGGCCGACAGCAGCTCGGCAACGAAACGCCTGATGTCGTCGGTCACCAGCGGGTTGGAATAGACCACCATCATGCCCTTGCCGATCGCGGCCGGCGTGTTGGGCATGCAGCGGATGACAGGCGCGAGATGGCCGAGTATGTGCTCGAAGGTGGCGACCGGCGTGCCCGCGGCGATGCTGACGAAGGTGGTCCTGCCGTCGCCGAAGCGCTTGTAGGCGGCGGTGACGTCGCGGATCACCTGCGGCTTGACGGCGATGACGACGAGGTCGGGCTCTGCGTCGGCGGGGATGCCGTTCGCGTCCGCGGCGACACTGCAACCGAGGTGCTCGGCGCGCTTGCGCAATTCGGCATTGGGCTCGACCACGAACACGGCTTGCGGGGCAAGCTTGCCGGATTTCAGCCAGCCCGCAAGCATGGCGTAACCCATATTGCCGCAACCGGCGAGAACAAGCCTGATCGTCATTGAGAGCCCTCCGAGACAAGGGTTCTCCTTAGACGCTAGCGGGCAGACGGGAAAGCCCCTCAAGGGGTGCTGGATCCAGGCCAGCCGGTCAAGGTCGCCGGCGTACCGCGATCGGCCGCAGCGACACTTGCCGCAAGCCAAGCACGCCGAGCACGAAGAACAGCCACACCGGGTCGCCGCGATGGAAGAAGAAGCTTTCCAGGAACGCGTTCAGCGCCGTGAACAGCACCACCATCATGAAGAAGTCACCGAGATAGATGTTCTCCTTGCGCGGCGGGATGCGCATGTAGTCGCGCAGCGGCGCGATCAGGAAAGTGTAGACGGCAACGCACAGCGCCGGGATGCCCATCAGCACCGCAATGTCGAGATAGCCGTCATGGCCATGCACGATGGTCCGGATGTCCCAGGCCCGGTCGAAAGGCTGGTCCTGGCTCAGCAGCAGCGGCGTGCCCCAGAAGCTTTCATAGCCGTAGCCGGTCCAGGGCTTCTTCGCCAGCATCTCGCCGGAGAACTCCCACAGCGTCGTGCGCCCGGTATAGGTGAGGTCGGGGAAATAGGTGGCCGCCAGCTCTTTCACCGGCGGGATGAAGACGATGCCTAAGGTACCGATGGCCGTCGCAATGATCGCCAGTGCAAACAGGATCGGCGTGCCGAACCGCATGCCGATCAGGCCCGGCAGCACGACGATCAGGATCGAGAACGGCACCAGGCCGGCCGTCGTCTTGGATCCGGTGTGCAGCATGAAGATCATCGCCGCGCCGAAGATCGCCACGCCCCAGAATTTCTGGCCGCGCCGGAAGAGATAGAGGCCGGCGAAGCTGAAGCAGGCCATGATTGGTCCGGCAATGTTCTTGTGGGCGAACACACCACGCCACAGGCCGGCATGTTCGGGCTCCTGCGAATCGGCCGTATGCAGGGCCTCATGCGGAAAGACGATGAGGCCGATATAGGACAGGCCGATAACGACGATCGCGCAGAATATGATGACTTTCGAAAAACTGTCGGCATCGCGCGGCAGCACCAGGACCGTCGCTATCGTCAGAACGCCAAGCAGCGTGAAGAAGGCCGCGCGCATGGCCGAGGACGGGTCGGTCGCGTCGATGACCGAAAGCATGAAAAAGCCGAGCATCAGAATCCAGGACGGGCTGAGCAGCGAGCGCACCACCTTGGGGTCGGCGAACGTCAGCAGTGAGAAGATCGAAATGGCGCCGAGCGAACTGAAGCCGAGCTGGTTGACGATGTCGCCGCCGTCGCCGGTCAGTTCCGCGCCTGCCGGCTGAAACGGCCGGAACGACACGATGACGACGGCAAACAACAGCGCGGCAATCGCCGTCGCCACGCCGTCGCGGGTGACGATGCCGCCCAGCAGCAGCTCGTCAGTTCTTCTCAGGCTGCCTGTATTGCTCATTGGCGTATCCGAATTCGGCAAGCACGCGGCCGAGCGAGACATAGACGGGGTAAAGCGCCGTCGACAGCGATCCTGTCCGCGCCAATTTGATTGCGCCGCGCACGGGCGAGGCTATCAGCAGCGCCAGGCTTTTTGCAAACACCTGGGCGCCGGCGAATGGCGTGCCGGCGCGCTTCTTCTTTTCGACCAGCGTCGAGATTACACCGTTGCGTAAGGATCGGGCGCGGATCCAGTCAGCCTCGACGCGCCGGGCCGGAACGCCTTCGCGCACCTTTGCCTCGGCGCACCAGCCAAGCACGAAACCTTTCTGCGCCGAGCGGCTGAGGAAGTCGGAATCGCCGCCGCCCATGAAGTTGAACCGCAGGTCGAGGAAGGGTGGCCCCATGATGGTGAGCACATTGCGCCCGACCAGAAGGTTGCCCGAGGAATAGAGTGCGGCCACGCGCCCGGTCTGGCGATAGGGCGGCGCAAACACCGGGTGCTCGGCCCATTTGGCGTGAGCAGGATCGGTAAACACCGGCACTTGCGGGCCACCGACAATGTCGGCGCCAAGCGTCTCCGCCGTCCTGCACATGCGCTCCAGCCAGTCCGCGTCGGCGATCTCGTCATCGTCGATGACCAGCAGGTGGCGGAAATCCGGAAAATGCAGGATCGCCGTCTGCCAGCCGGCATTGTAGGCACTGCAATTGCCCCGCTCATGCGCGATGATGACCATGCCCTTCATATCGTCGCGTTCGAACAGCGGCACGGCCGCCTGGGCGCCCTCACGCGCCTCGGCCTCGTTTTCGATGACGATGACGGCGAAGCGCCGGCTGGTTTGCTGTGCCTTGAGCGACGCCAGCGTTTCGAGCAGCAGTTGCGGCCGCTTGAAGGTCGGCAGCGTGACGACGGCTTCCATCGTCTCTGCGGCGAGCCCCGGAGAGCGTCCCGCAATCGATACCGAACCGTCCGATGGCAAAGGGATCATCCGCTCCAGCCGCATGTTTTGAATCTGGCTTTCGATAACACCGCGACGATAACGTTTCGTTAATCACCTTTCGCAGCGGCGCCTGCCGGTCCGCGCCTTTCAGCCGTTGCGTTGCGTGATTTAATCAAGGGTTCACCCAGCTTTGCTAGTCGCTGACGCCTGGATAGGTGAGATGCATCTGCTGTTCGCCACATCGATCGTGCCCGACGGCGCTCTCGCTTCGGGCTATGAGATCGCCAATGCTGCGATCATCGCCGCCTTGCGGCGCGCCGGCGTGCGCGTCACCGTCATCGGCTTCATCTGGCCGGGCAAGGCGCCCAGCGACAACGAAAACACCATCGTGCTCGGCGCCGTCGACGTGCGCACGGAAAGCGCCTCGGCGCGGCAGAAGCTCGCCTGGCTTGGCAAGGCGGTGCTGTCAGGGCTCACCTTCGCTTCCGTGAAGCTGCGCGCGGTTTCCGACAGCGAAGTCCGTGCCGCGATCGAGCGCGCCGGTCCCTTCGACGGCTATGTCCTGAATTCGGTGCAGTTCGCCGGCGCCTTTGAAAAACTGTTCGCCGACCGTCCCTCGATTTTCGTCGCCCACAATGTCGAACATGGTTCGGCCAAAGAGAATGCGGCAGCAGCAAACAGTCGCTTCCAGCGCCTGCTGTTTGCCCGCGAGGCCAGGCTGCTCAAGACCATGGAGGAGCGGCTCTGCCGCCGGGCTCGCTTCGTCTTCACGCTGGCCGAGGAAGACCGCGCCGCACTCGGCGTTGCCAGCGACGACCGCTCGGCGGTGCTGCCGCTGGTGACCACTGCCACGGCGCCAAAGCCGGTCAAGCCGCGCCGCATCGATTGCGACGCGGCGCTGATCGGCACTTGGACCTGGCAGCCGAACCGCATCGGCCTCGACTGGTTCCTGGAAAAAGTCGTGCCGCATCTTCGCCGGAGCTTTCGCATCAGGGTCGCCGGCAACATGCCGTCGGATATCACCTCTGCCCATCCCGGCGTCGAATTTGTCGGCCGCGTGTCCGACGCCCAGAATTTCGTGCGCGGCGCCGCCGTCATTCCACTGATCAGCACCGCGGGCAGCGGCGTTCAGCTCAAGACCATCGAAACCTTCGAGCTCGGCCTGCCGTCGGTCGCCACCAGCCGTTCGCTGCGCGGCATCGATCATCGCCCGGCAAATTGCTTCGTCACCGACGATCCGGCCGCCTTCGCCGGCGCGCTGGAGGCAGCGGCGGCCGATGTCAAGGATGTCGATGGCAGCGCCTTTCACCGCCGGCAGATCAAGGCACTGGATGCCGCCATCAGGCTCGGCCTGGAAAAGCTCGGGTCGGTGGGGGAGGAGGTGTTTGCATGAACATGCACACCGCCCGCGCCGCCTTCGGGCTCGATACGCTGAAGACGATCCTTGGCATTTCGGTCCTTGCCATCGGCTGGGATGACGCGATCGCGCTGCTCGCTCGTCTGATTGCCGAGCGGCGCTTCACCAAGGTCAGTTTTCTCAACGCTCACAACGCCAACATCGCCTCTACCGATCCGGTCTTTGCCGAGGCGCTCGACGATTTCCTCATCCTGCCAGACGGCGTTGGCGTCGATCTGGCGGCAAAGCTGCTCTACGGCGCGCCGTTCCCGGACAATCTCAACGGCACTGATCTCATTCCGGCCTTTCTGCAGGCATCGGCGAGGCCGCTGACCGTCGGGTTGCTTGGCGCCACCCGCGCCAACGCCGAGGCGGCGTCGGTCAGGCTAGCCGCTCTGGCGGTGCAGCACGAATTCGTCGTCATCCATGACGGCTATTTCTCCCCCGCCGAAGAGCAGGCGATCGTCGATCGCATCGAGGCATTGCGGCCCGACGTGCTGCTTGTGGCCATGGGCGTGCCGCGCCAGGAATTGTGGATCGCCCGTCATATCGATGCCCGCCACTGCACGCTGCCGATCGCCGTCGGCGCGCTGCTCGATTTTCTCTCCGGCACGGTGCCGCGGGCGCCTCTGTGGATGCGCCAGCTGAGGCTCGAATGGTTGTTCCGTCTGTGCATCGAGCCCGGCCGGCTGTGGCGCCGCTACGTCGTCGGCAATCCGGTGTTCCTGCTGCGTGTCGTCAGGCAGAAATTCTCGCGTCGGCCCGAGCCCGCCGGAGAGTTGCGGTGAACAGCCGCGTCGTGCCGAGCCCTGCAGCCGAGACCGGTGCCCTGCCGCAAACGCCGACGGCGGCGGTGGTGACCGCCAGCTATGCGCCGGATTTCGAACGCTGCCGCCTGTTGTGCGAGACCTTCGACCGCCATGTCTCCGGCGTGGCGCATCATTACATTCTGGTCGAGCACCGCGACGTGGCGCTGTTTCGCCAGTTGGAAAACGACCGCCGCAGCATTGTCGACGAGCGCGACCTGCTACCGCGCTGGCTGCGTGTGTTCGACGATCCGATGAGCCTCTTTCGCCGTCGCATCTGGCTCAGTCTCAAGACCCAGCCGCTGCGCGGCTGGCATGTGCAGCAGCTGCGCCGCATCGCCATCGCTGCGCATGCTGGAGAAGACGTGCTGGTCTTCTGCGATTCCGACGTCGCCTTCCTCAAGCCATTCGATCTGAGCGCCTTCTGGCGCGACGGCAAGGTGCGGCTGTTCCGGCGCGACGGCGTGCTGTCGAGCGACGGTCACGACGAGCATCGCATCTGGTCGCGCAATGCGGCCTCGGCGATTGGTATCGATGCATCCGAAGTTTCGAACCACGACTATATTTCGACGCTGATCGCCTGGCGCCGTCAGACCGTGACGGCGATGTGCGCCGAGATCGAGAAGGTGCACGCGCGCGGCTGGGTCGAGGTCATCGCTTCAGTGCGCCGGTTCTCCGAATGCATGATCTATGGCCGCTATGTCGACGATGTGCTGGGGGGCGCCGGCCATTTCCACGGCTCGGAGGAATTCTGCCGCGTGCACTGGACCGGGGAGGCGCTGTCGGATGACGAATTCCGCAGCTTCGTCGCCGCTATGGCACCGGGGCAGGTGGCGATCGGCATGCAATCCTTCATCGGCACCGATATCGGCCGCATCCGCCGCCTGATCGGATTGGCTTAGATTGCCTTGGCGGGCTTGCGCAGCGCCGAATAGGTCAGCAGCGCCGAGGCGAGATAGAGCAGCAGGAAGACGACATTGAGCGATACGACAAGCCTGGACGTGTCGGCAATCGTGGTCAGCACATAGGTCAACAGCACCGCCTTCAGCCCCGCCAGCAGGCCGAGGTTGAGCGCCCTGAGCGCGGTCTGGCCGCGCGCGAACAGCAGCTCGGCCTGGTATTCGACCAGGTTGCGCAGTCCCGGCACGCCGATTGCCAATGCCACCAAGGGCGCCGCCTCGGCGACATTCCGGCCAAGCGCATTGGGGAAGAAATGCAGCACGATGCCGAGTGCGGCCAGTGCCAATGTCGACACCAGGAACACGCCGGCTTCGATACCGCTCTTGACCCGCAGTCGCGACAACAGCTCCGGCGCCCGCATCATCCTCTGCACCAGCATCATCGAGAAGGTGCGGATCGGGATTGCCGTCAGGTCGACCAGCCGCATGATGATGGCATAGATGCCGGCCAGATGCGGCCCGCCGATCGCCAGCACGAGCAGCTTGTCGAATTCCGACTGCAGGTAGAACAGCACTTCGGCTCCTGCAACATAGATCGAATCGGCAAGCCGCCTGAGATAGAGCTCGGTGCGCAGCCTCAGCCGCTGGCGTGGATAATAGAAGCCGAAGGCCAGCAGCAGCGAGGCGGCGTTGGCGCCGATGTAGAACAACGACCAGATCCAGACGCTGTGCTGGCCCGATAGCATGAACAGCACGGCGCCCAGCGCGCGGAACGCCGTGGCCACGATCGACAGCACGGCGGCGCGGCCGAATTTGCCGAGCCCGTTGTTGACGATCAGCACCACCTCGACCGGCCGCCACAAAAGCGCCTCTGCAAAGACGATTGCGGCAAAGACGGCCAGCGGAACGGTGCTGGCGAAGAAGATCAGGTAGACGCCCCACGAGGCGGCCGCCAGCAGCGGCAGGGACACGGCGCCAAGCAAAAGGAAGCCGGCGGTGAAGGTGCCGATCAGATTGGGGCGGATGGTGGCTGTGCGGTAAAGCGCCGAGATGAAGCCGAAAGCGAGGATGCGCGACAGCATGACGCCGGCCGCCGAGGCGGTGGCGAACATGCCGAACTCGGCAATCGACAGCGTGTTGGCAAGTGCGATGAAATAGGCAAGCGAGAACACCAGCCGCCCGCCGGCGCCGCTGATGGCTGAAAGATAGTCGCGAACCAGCCCCCGTCTTTCGGCAAGGAAGGTGCCGATGCGGGCGAATGTCCGCCTTTGCGGTATGTCGCTGGCCTGCGTCATATCGAGGAAAGCCGTAAGCCGGAAAGCTTAACGTGCGGTTCTGACGCCATTTTACAGATCCCGGCAATGCGTGGCGAAGCGAGAAACTTTCACTTGCAGACTTCGGAAATTAACCTTTTGTTTCCCATGCCTGTTTAGCGTGACTTAACGATTGGCCGACCGCCGCTCCCGCGCCGTCGAAGGTAAAGTTTCGAGACAATGGTCGACAGGGAAAACCGTGAAGACTGGAGGCGCGAGCGTTCCCTCCTGGCGCTCGGCAAAGCCGTGCGCGGCGATGAGGCGGCGGATGCGTCGGCGGTCTCGATCGGTGACCGGGTGGATCCGTCATGGCGCGAGGATGCCGCCACGGGTCACCGCATAGCCCGCTCGCAACGCGAGGCGCGGTCGAATCCGGCGCCAACGTCACCGCCCGAGCCGCCGCAGTTCCAGGCCGACGGCGAACCCGTTTCGGCCGGCAGCGCGCGTGAGGAGCCTATTTCCGGCCGGCGTCAGCAGCACGCCGCCTATGAGCCCCGCTCTTTCCACGAGCAGCGACCGGACCGCGACGACGATGACGGGCAGGAATGGAAACCGCTGATCGATCCGCTCCAGGTCGTCCGCGGCATTAGTCGTTCCAAGTTGCTGATCGTCTCGACGACGATATTGGGGACGGTGCTCGGCGTCGCCGTCGCCGTTTCGACACCGAAGAAATACGAAGCCACCACACAGATGGTCATCGAGCCAGGCGACCTGAAGCTTTCCGACAACGATCTCACCCAACCGGTCGGGCAGCCCGATGCGGCGCTGGCTGTTGTCGAAACCCGCATCAAGATGGTGACATCCGGCAAGGTCCTCGACAAGGTCGTGGCCGATCTCAATCTCGTCGACGATCCGGAATTCAACGGACAGGGCTCTGGCGGCCTTGGCGTCCTGTCGCTCATTCGCTCGATACTGTCGCGCCAGGATGGCCCTGGCGGCGGCGGTGAAGTGCGCCGCCAGGCGCTGGCGGTCGGCAATCTGGCCAAGAGCCTGTCGGTTGAGCGCAGCGGCAAGAGCTTTGTCGTTTCCATCAGCGCCACCACTCAAAGCGCCGACAAATCGGCGGAGATAGCCAATAGGACCAGGGACGTTTTCCAGCAGGAGGCGGCCCAATACCAGTTCGGGATGGCCGGGCGCGCGACGGACCAGCTGACGGCCAAGCTCGATGACCTGCGCAAGAATGTCGAGACAGCGGAGCGCAAGGTCGAGGATTTCAGGGCCACGCATGATCTCGTCGACGCGCAGGGCCATCTGATCAGCGACGACCAGATGCTGAAGCTCAACGAGCAGCTCTCAGTCACCCGGGCCCGTACGCTGGAACTCAATGCCCGGGCCGCGTCGGCGCGTTCGCTGGACGTCAATTCGGTCATCAACGGCACGTTGCCGGAAGAAATCAATTCCAACACGATGAGCGAACTGCGCGCGCAATATGCAGCTTTGAAGCAGGAGGCCGACCGCGCCGCCGTGCGTCTGGGACCGCGTCATCCCGAATACCAGGCGCTCAGTGCCCAGCTCAACGGCTCGCGCGAGCGCATCGCAGGCGAACTGCGCCGCATCGCCTCGTCGCTACAGGTCGATTTGAAGCGCTCGGTCCAGCTCGAGCAGGATCTCGCTTCCCGCCTGGCTCAGGCAAAGGTCCAGAGCGGCGACGTCAACAGCGATCTGGTCAGCCTGCGCGAACTGGAGCGCGATGCCACCGCCAAACGCTCCGTCTACGAACAGTACCTTCTGCGCGCCAAGGAGACCGGCGAACAGCAAAACATCAACACCACCAACATCAATCTGATGACCCCCGCGCAACCGCCGCTCGAACCCAACGGACCGTCGCGGGCTGTAATAGCGCTGGCCGGCCTGCTGCTCGGGCTTGCTTCGGGCATCGGTGTCGGCGCCATGCGCGGCGCCTTTGCCAGCCTGCGCGGCGCTGCCAATTCGCGTTCGCGCGGCAGAATGGACGAGCGCCGCCCTCCGGTCGAGGACAAGGTCTATCGCGCGCCGCTGCCTGTGGCGCCGCCACCGGCAGCACCTCCGGTGTTGCCGACCGCGGCCGTTCCCGCCCGGAGCCCAGGTCTGTTCGACGGACTGTTCTCGGCGATGCGCAAAGCCGCGCCGGGTAGCGGGACGTCAGGCGAACCTGTCGAGACCTACCGCGCCCAACCAGCCGCCGAATATACAAGGCCGGTGCAGGAGCCTTTGGGCTATCGCCAGCCGGACTTCCGGAACGAGGTTCCGCACGCCAAATCCCCTGCGCAGCAGCCTGGCTACGCGCGGCCTCGTCAGCCGGCTGACTATGCCTATTCGCAGGCTCAGCCGATGCCCGTGGCGTCCGAGCAGGGGTCTTCTCCGCAGCCCGCTGGGGCGGTGCCGGAAGACCAGCAGGCGCAAATCGACGATATCCGTGCCGGCCTGCGCGAATTTCGCGAAGCGGTGCGCGAACTCACCGAAAGCCGTTCGCACCGCCGCTATTTCTGAGCAATTCCAGGAAAAGTGTGAAACGGTTTTCCCGGGAAAAGCGCGTAGCGCGCTTTCCCTTGGGAATTGCGTCAAAACAAGAAATAGAGCGGTT
Organism: Mesorhizobium sp. M0037; assembly: GCF_040323635.1. Lineage (NCBI taxonomy): Bacteria > Pseudomonadati > Pseudomonadota > Alphaproteobacteria > Hyphomicrobiales > Phyllobacteriaceae > Mesorhizobium > Mesorhizobium sp. M0037. Next base: position 15,204 of record NZ_JAMYVB010000021.1, read on the forward strand.
CAGCCTTTCCGTGAAAGGATGAGTCGCTCTAGCCCGTCAGCACAGAATAAAAGCTGCCGGTTTCGAGTTTACGGCATTTGACGGCGCTTTGACGGGATTGCTTAGGCCAAATTTCGTGAAAATGCTGCGCAGCATGGCGCCCAAAAAAGCGCTGCCGTCGGGCTTTACCCGAATGGGCGGAACGTTTGGGCCAACGACATGCACGAAGCAACGTTCAAGGCGCGCGCCGCGCCTTGGCTGGAATGATGTCGAGGATGGTTCATGGCCGAAGTGATTGACGGAAAGATCGTCGCCGCAGACGTGGTTCAGAAGGTCAAGGCCTTGACCGAGGACCTGGTCGCCAAGGGAAAGGCCCAGCCCGGCTTGGCGGTGGTCATCGTCGGCGAGGATCCGGCAAGCCAGGTCTATGTCGCGTCGAAGTCGCGCACCGCCAAGGAATGCGGCTTTCATTCGCTGCAGCACACGCTGCCGGCCGACACGTCCGAAGCGGCACTGCTGAAGATCATCGGCGAACTCAACGCCGATCCGGCCATCAACGGCATTCTGGTGCAACTGCCGCTTCCCGCCCATATCGATGCCGGCAAGATCATCCAGGCCATCGCACCGCAAAAGGATGTCGACGGCTTTCATTTCATCAATGTCGGCAAGCTCGGCACCGGCGAACTCGAAACAGCCTTCGTGCCCTGCACGCCGGCCGGCTCCATGCTTTTGATCGAACGCGTGCGCGGCAAGGATCTTTCCGGCCTCAACGCGGTCGTCGTCGGCCGCTCCAACATCGTCGGCAAGCCGATGGCAAATCTGTTGCTTGCCGCCAACTGCACCGTCACCATCGCCCACAGCCGCACCAAGGATCTGCCGGCACTGGCCCGCACAGCCGACATTCTGGTTGCCGCCGTCGGCCGGCCCGAAATGATCAAGGGCGACTGGGTCAAGCCCGGCGCCACCGTGATCGATGTCGGGATCAACCGCATTGCCGCACCCGAGAAGGGCGAAGGCAAAACCCGCCTCGTCGGCGATGTAGCCTATGCCGAAGCGGCCAAGGCCGCCGGCGCCATCACCCCCGTGCCCGGCGGTGTCGGACCGATGACCATTGCCATGCTGATGGCCAATACGTTAGCCTCAGCCTACCTTGCGGCCGGCTTGAAGCGGCCTTCCTTCTGACCCAGAAAGCAGCTTCTTTGCCGAACCTTACTGTACCCTCTGAACGGCCGGTCGTGGATGATCCCGTTCAAGGGGGCCGGCAATTCGCGTTCCTGCTGGTCGACAAGTTTTCGATGTTTTCGCTGGCAGCGGCGATCGATACCTTCCGCTCGGCCAACCGCCTGCTCGGCCGCGATTTCTATGGCTGGACGACGGTCTCGGCCGACGGCGATCCCGTCATGGCCTCCAACGGCCTGCCGCTCAAGATCGACTATGCCGTCGCCGATTTGCCGCCCGTCGATATCCTATTCGTGTCGGTGGGCCTGTCGGTCGAGTTCCCCGGCAAGAGCAAGGTGCTGGCGGCGCTGCGCAGCTGGGGCCGGCGCGGCAATGCGCTCGGCGCGTTGTCGGTCGGCTCTTACCTCCTGGCCGAAGCCGGCCAGCTCGAAGGCTATCGCTGCACCATTCATTGGGAAAACCGGGCCGGCTTCGTCGAGCGCTTTCCCGACATCAACTGCACCGGCAACGTCTTCGAGATCGACCGCAAGCGCTACACCTGCGCCGGTGGCACGACCTCGATCGACCTGATGCTGGAGATCGTGCGTGGCGACTTCGGCTCGAACCTCGCCAACGGCGTTGCCAACCAGTTCCAGCATGAGCGCATCCGCTCCGCCGGCGACCGCCAGCGCGTCGGGCCGGAGCGCGACCTGACCGGCAAGTCGGAGAAGCTAAGGCGCATCGTCGAACTGATGGCCGACCATCTCGACGAGCCGCTATCAGCCGTGCAGCTTGCCAAATCGGCGGGCCTGTCGGTGCGCCAGGTCGAGCGCTTGTTCCTGCGCCATTTGAGCGTCACGCCCGGTCGTTACTACATGCGGCTCAGGCTTGAGCGGGCGCGCGAACTGCTGCGCCAGACAAACATGCCGATCCTCGACGTGGCCATCGCCACCGGCTTCACCTCGCATTCCTATTTTGCCCAGAGCTACCGGCTGCAGTTCGGCCGTCCGCCTTCCGAAGAGCGGCGCACCACGTACTGACGCGGTGCTGAGCCGGCCTCGGAACAGGCCTCGGCCGGCGCCGATCCTGTTACACGGCAACCGTTCGTGACCCGCTCCGGGGCTTGTGCCCGGACGCGCCGTCAAATAGCTTCCGGCGCGGATCAGAGGGCGGTCTCAAGGAGATTTCCATGGCGGGACTTTTGCGGAGCATCGCTGCGGCGCTGCTCCTTTTGTCGATGACTTCGCTCGGCTTTGCCGCCAACAAGGTCATCATCATTCTTGACGCTTCGGGCTCGATGTGGGCCCAGATCGACGGCAAGCCGAAGCTCGAGATCGCGCGCGAATCGCTGAGGACCGTGCTGCAGTCGGTCCCGGGCGACGACGAGATCGGCTTCATGGCCTATGGCCACCGCGAAAAGGGCAGCTGCGACGACATCGAACTGATCGTGCCGCCGCAAGCCGGCTCGGCTAGCGCCATTTCGGCCGCTGCCGACAGCCTGAAATTCCTAGGCAAGACGCCGCTGACCGCAGCCGTCAAGCAGGCGGCCGAAGCTCTGAAATACACCGAGGACAAGGCGACCGTGGTTCTCATCACCGATGGGCTTGAAACCTGCGAAGGTGACCCGTGCGCGCTGGGCAAGGAACTGGAGGCCTCAGGCGTCGATTTCACCGTCGACGTCGTCGGCTTCGGCCTGACCGCTGACGAGGGCAAGCAGATTGCCTGTCTCGCCGACAACACCGGCGGCAAATATATCCAGGCCTCGGACGAGAAGGCGCTGCAGGAAGCACTGATCGAAACCGTCGCCGCGCCGGCTCCGGCGCCGGCACCCGAACCCGCTCCGGCGCCTGCCCCTGAACCGGCAAAGCCCGAATTCAATTTCATCCCGAGCGTGGTCATGGCGGAAGGCGGCGATCCGATCACCGACGGCAATGCCTGGGAGGTCTACAAGGCCAAGGCCGATGGCACGCGCGGCGACAACGTCACCACCGAATACGGCGCCTACAAGGGCAATCTGGAGCCGGGCGACTACATCATCGTCGCGCGCGACGGGGAGGCCAAGTCCGAACAAAAGATCAAGGTCGAGGCAAGCCAGATCTACAAGCCGCTCTTCACCCTGAATGCCGGCACGCTCATCATTCATCCGCGACCAAGCGTGGGGGCGGATGTTGTCGATGGCGCGGCTGTCGTGATCGACTATCCGAGCGCCGATAACCCCGCGACCTACTATGGCACCACCAAGGTGGTGTTGCCGGCCGGCGACGAGAAAGTGACTGTCACCATCGGCCAGGGCGTGGCTACCGAGACGATTCCGCTCGCTGCCGGCAAGACGGTCGAAAAGGACATCATCGTCGGCGTCGGGCATGTCGTGGCCAACGCCTACTATGTTGCCGGCGGCGACAAGGCCGATGGTTCAGGCATTGGCTTCAAGGTCTTCAAGGCGAAAAAGAAGATCGACGGGACCAGGGAAGAGGTGACCTACTCCTATGGCCCTGACAGCAAGTTCGATCTGCCGGCCGATGACTATGTGTTGATTGCGACGGTCGACCTCGCCGTCGTCGAGCAGCCGTTCACCGTCAAGGTCGGCGAATTCCAGGATGTGAAGGTCGCCATGAACGCCGGCGTGCTGGCAATCACCGCGCCCGGCGCTTCAAAGATCGAGATTTTCGAGGCTAAGAAAGACATCAACGGCAATCGCAAGTCGCTTGGCTACGCTTACGACCAGAAGTATCAGGCGGCGATAGCGACCGGCGATTATGTGGTCGTTTCGGAGAAGTCGGACAACAGCTCGAAGGAAGGCACCGTAACAGTCAAGGCCGGCGAGCGAGCCGAGCTCACGGTGCAATAGGATCGTATGGACGAACGCAAAAAAGGGCGGCCACGAGTCGCCCTTTTTCATGGATAGGGCAATCTGGTCAGGCTGCTCCGAAAGCACTGGCGCCATGGTCGGCGCGGCCGACCAGCTGGCGGAAACCGGCGAACAGCTCGCGGCCGAAACCGAACTCGTTGCCGATGAGATCGATGTCGGCCGTGCGGCGCAGCGCGAGCTCGGGCCCCGGCACCAGCACTTCCAGCGTGCCGGCATCGGCGTCGAGCCGGATGATGTCGCCGTCATGGATCCTGGCGATCGGCCCTTCCTCGACCGCTTCCGGCGTTACATGGATCGCCGCCGGCACCTTGCCGGAAGCGCCAGACATGCGCCCGTCCGTGACCAGCGCGACGCGCTGGCCGCGATCCTGCAGGATGCCGAGCACGGTGGTCAGCTTGTGCAGTTCCGGCATGCCGTTGGCCTTCGGGCCCTGGAAGCGGATCACGGCAATGAAGTCGCCGGTCAGCGTGCCGGCCTTGAAGGCTTCGTTGAGGCCTTGCTGGCTGTCGAACACCTTGGCCGGCGCCTCGATGACGCGGCGTTCCGGCTTCACGGCGGACGTCTTGATGACGGCATGGCCGAGGTTGCCCGCAAGCACCTTCAGGCCGCCGGTCGGCTGGAAGGCTTTCTTGAACGGTGCCAGCACCTTCTCGTCGCCGCTCTGCAGCGGCGAGGCTTCACGCACGACGCTGCCGTCTTCCCCGAGCCGGGCCTCGACCGCATAGGGCCGCAGGCCTTCGCCCCATACCGTCTGCACATCCTCATGCAGGATGCCTTCGTCGAGCAATTCGCGGATCAGGAAGCCGAGCCCGCCGGCGGCATCGAAATGGTTCACGTCGGCAAGCCCGTTCGGATAGACGCGCGCGAGAAGCGGCACCGCTTCCGACAGGTCGGAAATGTCCTGCCAGGTAAGCGTGATGCCGGCCGCCGCGGCCATGGCGATGAGATGGATGGTGTGGTTGGTAGAGCCGCCGGTGGCGTGCAGGCCGACGACGCCATTGACGAAAGAGCGCTCGTCGATCATGCGGCCTACCGGCGTGTAGGCGTTGCCGAGCGCGGTGATCGCCAGGGCTCGCCTGGTCGCCTCGCGCGTCAGCGCGTCGCGCAGCGGCGTGCCTGGATTGACGAAGGACGCGCCGGGCGTATGCAGGCCCATGATCTCCATCAGCATCTGGTTGGAATTGGCGGTGCCGTAGAAGGTGCAGGTGCCCGGCCCGTGATAGGATTTGGACTCCGCTTCGAGCAGTTCTGCTCGTCCGGCCTTGCCCTCGGCATAGAGTTGGCGAACCTTGGCCTTCTCGTCATTGGGCAGGCCCGTCGTCATTGGCCCGGCCGGCACGAACACCGCCGGCAGATGGCCGAAGGTGAGAGCCGCGATCACAAGCCCCGGTACGATCTTGTCGCAGACGCCGAGATAGACGGCGGCGTCGAACATGTTGTGCGACAGGCCGATCGCCGCGGACATGGCGATCACGTCGCGCGAAAACAGCGAGAGCTCCATGCCGGGCTGTCCCTGGGTCACGCCATCGCACATGGCCGGCACGCCGCCGGCCACTTGCGCGATCCCGCCGACTTCGCGCGCGGCATCCTTGATCAGCGCCGGGAAGGTTTCGAAGGGCTGATGCGCCGACAGCATGTCATTGTAGGAGGTAATGATGCCGAGGTTCGGCACCTTGTCGGCGCCGAGCGCCAGCTTTTCAGACGGGCTGCAGACGGCAAAGCCATGCGCGAGGTTGCCGCAAGACAGAACCCCCCGGTTGGCGGCGCGGCTGGAGGCCTCGGCGATGCGGCCGAGATAGCGCTCGCGGCCGGCTTTCGAGCGTTGGCGGATGCGTTCCGTGATGGCTTCGATGTCGCGTCTGGCTGTCATGGTCGGTCCTTTCGAGCCCCGGAAGAACGTCCTCCACCGTCTGCCGGGACTGCTTTGCGTGAAATCAGGGTGCCCAGAACACCTCTACCGGGATGGGTGCCGCTTCGAGCACTTTGCGGATGGGCTTTTTCGCACCCGGTCCCATCGCACCGTCGAAGGCGGTGCGCTTGTCCTCGCCTTCTATATGCAGCGCGATGAAGCCGGCGTCGACGATCCGCGCCAGCGGCAGCGTCAACCGGGGTTCGCCGGCGCTTGCCGCGTGAACCGGCAGCACGATCCTTGATGAGGCCGGGTCGAGCAAATCGCCGAGATTCTTGGCGTCGGGAAAGAACGAGGCGGTGTGGCCGTCGCCGCCCATGCCGAGCACGACGACATCGAGGGGCCAGGGCAGAGCCTTCAGCGCCGCATCGTCGGCCGCCGCGGCGGTCTCGATGCTTGCCGCCTCATGGTAGAGCGGCACGAAGTGCGCGGCAGCCGCCTTGTTCTGCAGCAGGTTGGCCGCGACCAGCCCCGCATTCGAGCGCGGCGAGGAGGCCGGCACGAACCGTTCGTCGACCAGCGTCACCGTCACCTTGTTCCAGGCGATCGGAATGGCCGAAAGTGCTGCAAAGAACTTTGCCGGCGTGGTGCCGCCGGAAACGGCAAGCAGGGCCGTGCCGCGCTCGTCGATGGCCTTGGTCAGGCGCGCCGCGACATTGCCGGCAAGGGCTGCCGCCAGATCCTGGCGCCCGGCAAAGCCGTTCCAGTTATAGACGGGCTCGCTCAATTGCTTTCGTGCCATGTCCGCCCGTCGCGTTCGATCAGCGCAATCGAGGCCGAGGGACCCCATGTGCCGGCCGTATAGCCTTGCGCCTCCTGCCTGGCGCTTTCCCAGGCGTTCTGGATCGGGTCGATCCACTTCCATGCCGCCTCGACTTCGTCGCGGCGCATGAACAGCGTCTGGTTGCCGCGGATAACATCCATGATCAGCCGTTCATAGGCGTCCGGCGCGCGACCGTCGAAAGATGTTGCAAAGCTCATGTCGAGCGGGATCTGGCGCAGCCGCATGCCGCCCGGGCCTGGATCCTTGATCATGATGAACTGCTTGACGCCTTCGTCGGGCTGCAGCCGGATCACCAGTTGGTTGGCTGAGATCGGCCCGGCGCTGTCGCCGAAGATCGAATGCGGGATCGGCTTGAACTCGATGACGATTTCCGAAACGCGGGTCGCCAGCCTTTTGCCGGTCCGGAGATAGAACGGCACGCCGGCCCAGCGCCAATTGCCGATCTCGGCCTTGATGGCGACGAAGGTCTCGGTGGAGCTGTCTTTGCCGAGTTCCTCGACATAGCCTTTCACCGCGCCGCCTGCAGAGGCGCCGGCGCGGTACTGCCCGCGCACGGTGTGCTTGGGTGCCTCATTGCCGTTGATGCGCTTCAGCGCCCGCAGCACCTTCAGCTTCTCGTCGCGCACGGCATCGGCATCCATCGACGATGGCGCCTCCATGGCAACCAGGCAGAGCAGCTGCAGCATGTGGTTCTGCACCATGTCGCGCAGCGCGCCGGCCTTGTCGTAGTAGGTGACGCGGTCTTCAAGACCGACGGTCTCGGCCACCGTGATCTGCACATGGTCGATATGGGCAGAATTCCAAAGCGGCTCATAGAGCGCGTTGGCAAAGCGCAACGCCATCAGGTTCTGCACCGTCTCCTTTCCGAGATAGTGGTCGATGCGGAAGATCTGGCTTTCGTGGAAGTCGTCTCCAACCACGTCGTTGAGCTTGCGCGCCGAATCGAGGTCGCGGCCGATCGGCTTCTCCAGCACGATGCGTGAATTCGGCGTGATGAGATTGTGGGCTTTCAGCTGGTGCGAGATGTCGCCGAACAGCGCCGGCGCCACCGCCAGATAGAAAGCGCGGATGCGGTCGCTTTCGCCGATCGCCTTTTTCAGCTTGTCGAAGCCGGCACCAGTCGTCGCGTCGGCCGATACGTAGGACAGCCGGGCAAGAAATGTCTTGAGTTCCTCGGCGTCGATGTCGGCCGGCTTAACATGCTGGGAAATCGCCTGCTTGGCGAAAGCCTGGAATTCCTCGTCGCTCATCTTGGAGCGCGAGGTGCCGATGATGCGGGTCGGCTCGGAAAACTGGTGGTCGCGCTGGCGGTGGTAGAGCGAGGGCAGCAGCTTGCGTTCCGACAGGTCGCCGGTGCCACCGAAAATGATGAAGTCGAAAGGCTCGACGGGAATGATCTGGCTGGTCATGGTCTGTCCGCTTTGACGCCGCTCGCTGTGACGCGGCAGGATATAATCTAATCGATTTAAACTATCCAGTGCCATGGTGTCACATCGAGGCCAAATCACTGCATATTGATTCGCTCCAAATGTGCCTTGACACTGGCTGCCACCCGGAGGCTTTTCGTCAAGCGATGGTCCCGGGGCTTTCGCGCCTGCAACATAAAGCGGGAATGTGACGAAAGCTAATGCGTGTCGCCCAGAAGTGCGAAGCGGTTCTGGGAGACAGACACGCATCGAACAAAAAGGAAAATGCGCTTGCGAGGTGGGTCTTCAATGAGCGGAAAAAGCATGCGTCTGGAAAACAAGGTTGCCGTCATCACGGGTGCTGCGTCAGGTTTCGGCGAAGGCATGGCCAGGCGCTTTGCCGAAGAGGGCGCCAAGGTCGTCGTCGCCGACCTCAACGCCAAGGGCGCGGAGCGCGTTGCAGCAGAGATCGGCCAGGCCGCGATCTGGACCCAGACCGACGTTTCGCAGCGTTCCGAATTCGACGAGATGGTCTATGCCGCAAAAAGCGCCTTCGGCCGCATCGATATCATGGTCAACAATGCCGGCTACACCCATCGCAATGGCGACATGCTCGACGTCGACGAGGCGACCTTCGACCTGATCACTTCAGTCAACATGAAGGCGATCTACCACGCCGCACTTGCCGTGGTGCCGATCATGGAGCGGCAGGGCGGCGGCGTCATCCTGACCACGGCTTCGACCGCCGGTCTGCGACCGCGGCCGGGGCTCACCTGGTACAATGCCTCGAAGGGCTGGGCGATCACCGCGACCAAGTCGATGGCGGTCGAACTCGCGCCCAAGAACATTCGCGTTAACTGCCTTTGCCCGGTCGCCGGCGAGACCGGCATGCTGGAGAAATTCATGGGCACTGACACGCCCGAGATCCGCGAGAAATTCCGTGCCTCGATACCGCTCGGCCGTCTGTCGACGCCGCTCGATATCGCCAACGCTGCGCTTTGGCTTGCGTCGGACGAAGCCGCCTTCATCACCGGTGTGGCGCTGGAGGTCGACGGCGGCCGCTGCATTTGAGCAATTCGGGAAGTACCTCGCTGTTCGCAATGCATGGCAGACAGAGCAATGTCGGCAAAAGTTCGCATCGGTGCGCCGGCCGGCCGAGGAACGAACAGTTGACGTCGTCACGCCGGACCCCAGTTTGACTTCTCGATCCCCCGAAAGGCATAACGGGATCCTGGATAGTGTTGGCGGGTGATGAAGATCAGGCAGCAGAAAAGTCGCTACGATCTTGGATGGCGGCTGCGGCTTTACCTGGCCACGCGTGCGCGGGCACAAAGCAAGGCGATTTTCATCGGCGTTACCGGAAGCTCCGGCAAGACGACGGCGGGAAGCCTGCTTGGACACATCCTGGCTGGCCACGGTTCGGTCCACACACAGGTTCTGGCCAACACTATGAAGGTGTTGGTTCGAACGCTTTACAAGCGCCTGAGGAAGGCCGGCAAAGTCGATTACGTCGTTTTTGAAGCCGGCGCTTCCGACTTCGGCACGATCAGCGCCATGGCGCAGATGCTGAAGCCGAGTGTGGCGGTGGTTACGATGATCCGTCTGGAGCATTTCGGCAAGTTCAGGACTCTGGAAGCTGTGGCGGGAGAGAAGCGGGCGCTGGTCGAGGCACTCCAACCCGATGGACTTGCGGTTCTCAATTGCGATGACCCACTGGTGATCGGCATGGCGTCTGGCGCGAAATGCCGGATTGCGACCTTCGGCCAGTCCGGCGAGGCAGACTACCGCGTGAGTGACGTGCATGCCGCGTATCCGGAATTGCTGCGGTTCACCCTTCATTGGCGCGGTGGCAGCCTGAATATTCAAGCGCCTTTTCCCGGCGAGCAATTCTGGCTGCCGACTGCAGCGGCTGTTGCCGCCGCCTTGGAACTTGGCGTCCCGCCAGAGCAAGTCGTAGCGAGAACGGCATCGTTTGCACCACTGCCCAACCGCTCTACGGTGCAAGAGGTATCAGCGGGTCCGAAATTCCTGGTCGATACGGCCAAAGCGCCCTGGCATTCGCTCAACATTGCCCTGGAGATGATCGCAAAGGCCAAGGTCGCTCGCAAGCGCATTGTGCTTGGGCAGATATCCGACTTCGCCGGCTCGCCGAGGAAATACGGCAGTGCATACAAGATCGCGCGCGAAATCGCCGATGAGGTCATCTACACGGGCGACAATGCGCATCGCTCGCGCGCCAGCCAGGCCGACCGCGACAGCGGCCGGTTCATTGAGCTTCGCAGTCCCAAGGAAGTTTCGGATCACATCAAACAGACGGCGGTCCCAGGAGAACTGATTCTGCTGAAAAGTTCGTCTAACCTTCATCTGGAAAGGATCGCGCTCGCCTGGACGCACGATGTGAAATGCTGGACCCCGCTATGCGGCAAGTCCGAAAGCTGCCAAATGTGCGGCCTCTGTGAGGTGCCGTTCGAGGAACACCGGGATTTCCTGGCGAAGCGCAAACTTGCTCGCAGGAGACACCGTTTCAGGTGGTTGCTCGGCGGCTGACCAGATCTGGCGGCTTGTGTCTCAAGCCCCGGTCTTGATGTAGCTCTTGTAGATCCAGCCGCGCTTGCCGTTGTAGACGATCTGGCACCATTTCTTGCAACTCACCACCTGCACCGACGACTTGGCGGGCACGGTGCCCATGGCGGCGGCGTTTTTCTGCGGACCGCTGCGCATTGTCACCCTCCTGAGGATGCGTCCGGTGCCGGCGGCAGCAGCCACCTTCTGTGGCTTGGCCTTGGCCTGGGTATCGTTCGTTGCGGCGGAAGATTGCTCGTCTGGAAGTTGCGGTTTTGGCGTCGGTATGGCGGCGGTTTCCGCGTCGTCGTCATTGGCGGGAGCAGCGACCTTTGACAACTGCGTCGTGGCGTCGCCCTGGGCCGCCGGTTCTTCGAATGCCGCGGCATCGGACGGTTTGGCGGCAGCCTGCTCGGTAGGCGCCTGATCGGATGGCGTCGCGGCAGGGTCGCTGTTGGATTGCTCCGCAGTCCAGCGCGGATCGTTGGCCGACAGCGGCGGCATCGCAGCCCCACCCACAGCGACCGTCGATGAAACCGCGTCGCCCTTGCGCGCGGCTTGTGGCGCCGCTACCGCGGCAGCCGTCGCTGCGACCGGGGCAATCTTGGTCGTCTTGACCGGAAAAGTCGGAACGTTCTGCTGTGTGCTGGCGATCGCTTGCCGGTCGTTGGCCGGCAATGCCAGCCAAAGCGCTATGCCCGCCACGCCAAGCAGCGCTGCGGTGCCGACCGCGGCGATCACCAGATGCGAATTCGTGCGCACCCCCTGCCAGAAGGAGGGCCGCATGTCATAACCGAATTGCATGGCGAAGCGCCGACGTTCCGGCGCGCCGAAACTGAAGGGCTCGTTCACTCTTGCCACCTCCAAAAGATGAGCCGGTGTTCTTTCGATCGGCGCCGGCAGCCCGGCATTCGATCGGCATCGGTCCCAACAACAAAGCGGGCAGGCCCGCAGAAGTCCCCGTTCAATCGCCCAGAACCGGCATCCTTTGCCCTTGATTGTGGCATCAGTGCGCCCTCAAGGGGAATTGTGCGCTCTTGTTAAGGATTCTGCAACGTCTCGTTGCGGCAACCAACAGCTCAATAGAATCGGCTCAGTACCAGCCCCGGCTGATATGAGATACTTTCCCTATATTCGGTCCCTCAGGGCAAACCAGTTCAGTGCCAGGAACAATAATGGCGTTCTAAAGCGCCGGCCACCGGGAAAAGCCGGGATGTTCAGGTCCTCGATCAGCTTCAGTCTGTCGCGGTTGCCGGCGACGGTCTGGGCATAGAGCTTGCCGAAGAAGTTCGACAGCATCACGCCGTGGCCGGAATAGCCTCCGGCCGAGATCACATTGGGCATCACCTCGCGCACGAACGGTTTCCTGGGCATGGTGATGCCGACATAGCCGCCCCAGCCATGGGTGATCTCGACATCGCTCAGTTCCGGATAAAGCTCGGCTATCTGCCGGCGGATATGGACATGGATGTCCTTCGGATCGTTGACACCATAGACCTCGCGCCCGCCGAACAGCAGCCTTCCATCCCTGGATTTGCGGAAATAACGCACGACGAAACGCGAATCGTCGACCGCCTCGCCGCCCGGCAGCACTTTCGAATCGACGCCCAGCGGCACCGTCGCGCCGATGAAGGAACCGATGGGCATGATGTGCGCGGCACTCACCGGCTCAAGCGTGCCGCCATAGGCATTTACACCAATCAGGCATTTCTGGGCGGTGATGGTGCCTCTCGAAGTCGTCACCCTGACCTTGCCGCCGCTGGAGGTAACACCGGTCGATAGTGTCTGCTCGAACAGGTGCGCGCCGGCCGCTGCCGCGACCTTTGCCGTGCCGATCACCAGCTTCATCGGGTGGATGTGTCCGGTGCCGGTGTCGCGGGTGCCGCCGAAGTAGCGTGTGGAGCCCAGGCGTTCGGCCGTTTCCCTGGCATCCATGAAGGCGATGTGCGGATAATTGAAGCGGCCGGCCATGATCTCGGCATGTGCCTTGTAGTCGTCGAGATAACGCGGCTTGTGCGCCACGGACAACTGGCCCGGCATATAGTCGATGTCGATCTGGTTGACGGCGGCGAATTCGAGCAGGTGCGCTTTCGCCTCTTCGGCAAGGTCGAACAGCGCCTTGGCGCGGGAGAAGCCGTATTCGGCCTCCATCTCTTCGGCCCAGGCGCGCTGGCCCGTGCCGAGCTGGCCGCCATTGCGCCCTGAAGCGCCGTCGCCGAAGCGATGCGCTTCGATCAGAACGACGTCGGCTCCCGCCTTGGCCAAATGAGCGGCCGCCGACAGCCCGGTGAAGCCACCGCCGACGACGACGACGTCGCAGCTGCGGTCGCCGTCCAGGGCAGGGTACTCAGCGCGTGGTCCGGCTGTGTCTTCGTACCAGGAGCGACCGGGGGAGATAGGTGATTGGTAAGGCATGGGGACACCAGCCAATGGTGAATGGTGAATGGTGAATGGCTGCGAGACGCACGTCGTCTGCGCTCATCCATCCAATATGAAACTACTCAGCATTCACTATTCACCATTCACACGACGAAGTCGCCGCTCACACGTTGAGCAACAGATACTCCCGCTCCCACGGGCTGATCACTTCCATGAAGGTCTCGAACTCCGCCCGCTTGATCGCTGCATAGGTTGCGGCAAAGGACTTGCCCAAAAGGGCGCACAGCTCCTCGTCGCCCTCGAACAGGTCGACGGCTTCGAGCAGGCCGCGCGGCAGGTCGATCTCATCGGCGTTTGCGGTGGTCAGCACCGGAGGCTCGGCCTTGATCTTGTTGGTGATGCCGATCAGCCCGCAGGCAAGTGAGGCCGCCAGCGCCAGATAGGGGTTGGCGTCGGAAGACGGGATGCGGTTTTCGACACGCCGCGCCGCCGGATCCGAGCGCGGCACGCGGAACGCCGTGGTGCGGTTGTCATAGCCCCATTTGTTGTTGACCGGCGCCGAGGCCGACTGCGTCAGCCGGCGGTAGGAATTGACGTAGGGAGCAAACATCACCAGCGCGTTCGGCACATGCTTCTGCATGCCGCCGATGAAATGGAAGAAGTCGTCGGTTTCCGAGCCGTCCTTCGCCGAAAAGATATTCAGCCCGGTCTTCTTGTCGATGATCGACTGGTGGATGTGCATGGCAGAACCTGGCTGGCCCTGGATCGGCTTGGCCATGAAGGTGGCATAGATCTCATGCTTCAGCGCTGCCTCGCGAATGGTGCGTTTGAACATGAACACCTGGTCGGCGAGCTCGACCGGATCGCCGTGACGCAGATTGATCTCGAGCTGGCCGGCGCCTTCCTCGTGGATCAGCGTGTCGATCTCCAGGCCCTGACTTTCGGAGAAATGGTAGATGTCGTCGATCAGTTCGTCGAACTCGTTGACGCCGGCGATCGAATAGCCCGCTCCGCCGCCGATTGGCCGCCCGGAACGCCCGACTGGTGGCGTCAATGGGTAATCCGGGTCGGGGTTCTTGCGCACCAGGTAGAATTCGATCTCGGGCGCCACCACCGGCTTCAGCCCGCGCTTGTCATAGGCTGCTACCACGCGCTTCAGGACGTTGCGCGGCGTGAACTCGACCGAACGGCCATCCTGATGGACGAGGTCGCAGATGACGGCGGCCGTCGGGTCTTCTTCCCACGGCACCACGGTCAACGTCGACAGATCCGGCATCAGCTTCAGGTCGCCATCATCCTCCGGATAGTGGAAACCGTTGCCGTCCTCGGGATAGCCGCCCGAAATCGTCGTCATGAACACTGCCGATGGCAGCGCCAGCGAGGTGTTGGAAGTGAATTTCTTCGACGGCATCATCTTGCCGCGCGCGACGCCAGCCTGATCAGGCGTGATGCATTCTATGTCTTCGATGCCGCGCCATTCCAGCCAGGCGCTGACTTCCTTCCAGTTCTTCACGCCGCGTTGATTTTTCACGAAGGCAGGCGTTCGGACGCGTCCTCCGCGGGTCGACGGACGGACTTCCTTTTTCGCAGGCGGCATCATTCACCAGTTTGGGTTGCAATTATCACAGTATAGCTGTTGCCGGTGATGGAAGGGAAGGGGAGCCGGCCCGATAGGTGCGGCAACGAGGCTGAACGGCCTATGTCAGACGGCCTTGCCGGGCGGCGCATTTGCGCCCTGCCATCTGCGCAAGGCACCGGCATAGCGCCTGCGCCATCCGCTTTGCGGCGCGGTCAGGAACCAGGATTGGCTGAGGTTCCAGCTGTCTGCGCACAGATCCCTGAGCCTTGTGTTGATGATGCCTTTGCCGGATAGCGGATAGACCGAGAATTCGGAAAAGAAGATCGCGCCTTCGATTTCGTAGAAATCGCATCGCATGTGATCGAACGGCGCGGTCAGCCGCTCGGCGATGGCAAGCATGCGCGGGAAGGATGCCGGCAGGTCGATCCGGATCCACTGGGGGCCGCTGCCTGGCGGTGGCGGCGCGTAGGTTCCGTCACGGTCGAAATGACATTTCTGTTCGTTGCCGTGTTCATCCCGACGCGCGGCATAGACATAGGCCGTCGTCCCGTTAGACACGTGGAATTTGTACTCCAAAGCAACGGGCTGACCGTCCTCGAGGAGCATCTCTTCCACGAGGATGCGCCTGCTGGCGTGCTTGTAGCCCCATTCGCCGAGCTTCCTGCCGTAGCGGTGGCGCATCCAGCGTGCCGTACGCCGGCGCAGCCTAGCTCTGTCTACCTCACCGTTGCGCACCATCATGTTCCAGCGGCAGCCATGATTGGCCTTCACCATGACATTGCCGGTGAGCAGCTCCGCCGGAAGTTCTGCCGCGTCATATCCGGACCACAGAACCGCAGCCGTCTTGAGTTCTGGACAGGTGGACAGAGCGTAGGCTTTCGAGGCGAGCTTGTCGCAAGCCGTGGTGAAGAAGGGATTGTGGTCGAAAATCTTGCGCCACAGGAACTTGTCTGCATAGGAAGCGGGCCTTGCCGGATCGGGCAGCACGCCGCTATGATTGAAGGTGCGGGCGCAAATCATCGGATGGCGGACAAGGCACCATGCCTGTACCAGGGTAAGCAGCACGCGGTCGCTCATCCGCAGCCCTGGCATGATCAGCTTGCTGGCCTGGGAACACTCCCGCGTGCAACGAACACGTCCCGCGTCATATTTCGATGGATGCTCGTGCGGCCGGTAACCGCAAGCCGGGGATCAAGCGTTCTTTCTACGCTTTCCACCCACAGCCTGCCAAGCGAGACCGGCTCCCACAAGACGATCTGCACACCTTGAGGCGCGGTATCGGCTATGCGAGAAACCACCGCTGCCTTGGGCGATACCATGCTGGCGACGTAAACGACCTGCGCCTCGCCATAGTCATAGTCGCGGCCGTCGCAAAGCTCGGCCCGCATCCGCACATAGCCGAGCTTGGCCGCAAGCCTGTTTGCCGTTTCGACCGCTTCAGGCACAATATCGAGACCGATGATTTCGGGGACGACAGTCTGGTCGTGTATGCGGAACATCGTAAACGGACGCCCTCCGCAGCCGACCATGACAGCGCGGCAGCAGCTGCCGAAATCGACGTGATCGAAGACTTCGTTCAGGCGATTATACGCATCCCTGGATGACAGCACGCCGATGCTTGTTTTTCCCGCTGCGATCTGCCCGAAGGATGCCGGACCGCTCAGATCCTGATCCAGCATGTGCCTGATCTCGGCGGTATCTTGCTCCTGCACCATCTTGCCGAATGCGGCGGTCAGCGCCGGTCGGTACGAAAGGATCTCCGGGTAGGTTTCAAGCAACGCCTCGCCGGTATCGTGTCCCATGGCGATGCCAAGATCTCGGATGGCATTTATGAGTTCAGTCGGAGTACGCCCTGGCAAGGAGCCCACAATTTGCTCCAGTTCACGCTTCCAGGCGCCCAATTCCGGCATTGCTTCCCACCATTCCCTTGCCGTAGCTAGCAGTGTGCGGCGACAACGTCTACATCATTGCCTTCACTTGAACGGGACAGTCGACCATGCCCCTGACCACTATCGGCTTCGACGCCGACGATACCCTATGGCAGAACGAACAGTTCTTCCGCCTGACCGAGAAGCATTTTGCAACCCTGCTCGCCGACCATGGCGAGGCCGAGCACATTTCGGCACGGCTGCTGGAGGCCGAGAAGCGCAACCTTGCCGTCTACGGCTTCGGCATCAAGGGCTTTACCTTGTCGATGATCGAGACGGCAATAGAAGTGACCGAGGGCCGTGTGCCGGGGTCGACCATCGCCGAAATCCTTGCCGCCGGCCGCGACATGCTGGGACATCCGGTCGAGGCTTTGCCGCATGCGCGTGAGACCGTGGAAAGGCTCGCCGGCGCCTACCATCTGGTGCTGATCACCAAGGGCGATCTGTTCGACCAGGAGCGCAAGCTGGCGGCGTCCGGCCTTGGCGACCTGTTCGATGCCGTCGAGATCGTCAGCGACAAGAGCGCCGCCACCTATGCCAGGATCTTTGGCCGCCACGGCAGCCCGCAGACCAGCATGATGGTCGGCAATTCGCTCAAGTCGGACGTGGTGCCGGCCATCGAGGCCGGCAGCTGGGGTGTGTATGTGCCGCACGAGCTGACCTGGGTGCTCGAACACGTCGAGCCGCCGGTCGAGGCACCGCGTTTTCGTCAGCTTGTCGATCTTGGCGAACTGCCGGCTTTGATCGAGAGCATCGGCAAGGAAGGCTGACCGCCCCGCACGCGTTCGGGCGGATTGCGATCAGCCGCGCCCGAGACTGATCAGCCGGTCGACCACCGGCTGCAGCCTTTCGGTGGTGATCGGCTTGGTTACCACCACATCGACCACGCTCGACAGGCCCAGGCTGTCGGGCGTGCCGGTCTTGGTTGAAAGCAGGATCACCTTGGGGAGCGACCGCCCAGATGTCCGCCGCAAGGCGTCGATGGCCGCCATCAGCGCGC
This sequence comes from Mesorhizobium sp. M0037, assembly GCF_040323635.1. NCBI lineage: Bacteria > Pseudomonadati > Pseudomonadota > Alphaproteobacteria > Hyphomicrobiales > Phyllobacteriaceae > Mesorhizobium > Mesorhizobium sp. M0037. Next base: position 32,757 of record NZ_JAMYVB010000021.1, read on the forward strand.
GGCAGTCCTCGTTGTCGGGGCCGCCATCGAGAACGACGGCGCCCGGAATGAGGGTTCGCAATGTCTTTGCCGCCATTTCGGGCGACTCGGAGATCGGCTTCAGTCCGGACTTCTCGACGATCTTCGACACCACCACCCGGTTAATCGGCGATCTTCCAACGACCAGCACGTGGGAGAAATCCGTTGATATCTCGGAGTTCGCGTCCCTGCTTGACGAATTCAGATGTTTGGCGGTGTCGGTCTCGCGGTTCACAGGGCACATGGGCGGGGCGGGCACTCGGCGCTGCTTCAATGCAGGGTTGAAATCCGAGAGCCAATTGGCGTGAGATCGCCCGCCATGTCAAGCTGAAATGACGGACCTGCGAAATATAGCTGGAAATATTAAACCCCGGAGACAAGGTCTGTTTTCGAACTGTAGTTAAGTTTACGCTCAAAAGCGAAAGTCACCCGCGCTGAAAACCCGCGGGTGACGTTGAAATCGGCCAGTGAACGGCGGGGCCCATAGATTCCACAAGCACAAAGCTTCCGTAAGGGAAAGATCAGCCGTGACTCTTCTGCGTGACGATCACCGGGATCAGCAGGTCGCCCCAATTGCCGTCGCCGCCATGATGCCGGGCCGAGCGCACCAGTTCCACCGAGACGCCGGCCTCCACTGCCTTCATCACCGATTGATTGAGCCGGTGCAGGTCGTTGGCCAGCATGCGGATGGTCGCCTGTTGGTCGACACTCATCGTGGTGGACTGCTCTTCTGCACGTTCCTTGACGCGGCTTATGGATGCCATTTTCTTCTCCCTTGCCCTTCGGGCGTTTCCTCTGTTGGTATGTCGACCGGTTCATTCCGCTGCCGGCTTGAACTGGGCGTGCTCAGTCGATTCATGCATGGCGGCGGTCGAGGACTGGCCGCCGCTGATCGCCATTGAGACGGCGTCGAAATAGCCGGTGCCGACCTCGCGCTGGTGCTTGGTCGCGGTGTAGCCGTGGACTTCGGCCGCGAACTCGGCTTCCTGCAGCTCGGAATAGGCGGCCATCTGCCGCGCCTTGTAGCCGCGGGCCAGCTCGAACATGCCGAAGTTGAGCTGGTGGAACCCGGCCAACGTGATGAACTGGAACTTGTAGCCCATGGCGCCGAGCTCGCGCTGGAACTTGGCGATCGTCGCGTCGTCGAGGTTCTTCTTCCAGTTGAACGACGGCGAGCAATTATAGGCGAGCAGCTTGCCCGGATGATGCCTGCGCACGCCTTCGGCGAATTTCTTGGCCTGCGCCAGATCGGGCTTGGATGTTTCGCACCAGATCAGGTCGGCATGCGGCGCATAGGCAACGGCGCGCGCGATGCACGGTTCGATGCCGTTCCTGACCTGGTAGAAGCCTTCAACCGTGCGGCCGGCATCGTAGTCGACGAAAGGCTGGTCGCGCTCGTCAATGTCGGAGGTCAGAAGCTTTGCCGCTTCCGCATCGGTGCGTGCCACGACTAGCGTCGGCGTGCCCATCACGTCGGCCGCCAGACGCGCCGCGTTGAGGTTGCGGATATGCGCGGCGGTCGGGATCAGCACTTTGCCGCCGAGATGGCCGCACTTCTTCTCAGAGGCCAGCTGGTCCTCATAGTGGACGCCGGCAGCGCCGGCCTCGATGAACGCCTTCATGATCTCGAAGGCGTTGAGCGGTCCGCCGAAGCCGGCCTCGGCATCGGCGATGATCGGCGCGAACCAGGTGTCGACCGACAGGCCGTTGCCTTCCGAGGTCTCGATCTGATCGGCGCGCTGCAGCGTGCGGTTGATGCGCTTGACCAGTTCGGGCGCCGCATTGGCGGGATAGAGCGACTGGTCCGGATACATGGCCGACGCGGTGTTGGCGTCGGCGGCTACCTGCCAGCCCGAGAGATAGATTGCCTTCAGCCCGGCACGCACCTGCTGCATCGCCTGGTTGCCCGACATGGCGCCGAGTGCATTGACGAAGTCTTCCTCGTGGATGAGCTTCCACAGCCGGTTGGCGCCCATTTCGGCAAGACTCTGGCGTATCTGGACCGACCCGCGCAGCCGCTTCACATCGTCCGGCGAATAGGGTCGTTCGATGCCGTCGAAGCGGCCTTCGGGCGCGGATGGGACAAGATTGTAAAAATCAGTCATTGGTCACTCCAGATCAATCGATGCCAGTGTCTTGAAACGCCGCGCCCTGGGATAGTGTGCGTCGTCTGTGTGTGACATCATTTACATTGCGCCGCGACGAGAGCGAGGAAAACCGCTATTTCCGGTAGAAAATAAGAGAAAACCTGTGTTGTGTTTGACTGCCTGCCGCTGTAAATCTGTCATGATTGTAAAAAGATGGTGCGCCGTTCATCGCTCGCAAGTCGTGTAAATTTCCTGTCAAGGAAAGCCGATGGCCGACCAGAAGATCTTTGCCGGGCCGCGCATCCGCCGCATCCGCATCGCCAAAGGCCTGACCCAGACAGCGATGGCAGAGGGGCTCGGCATCTCGCCGTCCTATCTCAACCTGATCGAGCGCAACCAGCGGCCGCTGACGGTGCAGCTGATCCTAAAGCTGGCCTCTGTCTACAAGGTCGACCCGCATGAATTGCAGGGTGAGGCGAGAGGGTCGATCTCGGCCTTGAAGGAAGTGTTCGGCGACCCGCTGCTTGCCGGTGAATTGCCGGGGGACCAGGAACTGATCGAACTGGCCGAGGCCGCCCCCAACGCATCGGCTGCGATGATAAAACTGTTTCGCGCTTACCGCGAGCAGGTCGAGCGGCTGTCCGATCTCAACGAGCTTCTGGCGCGCGAGGGCCGCGCCACGGCGCTGTCCGGTGCGCGGCTGCCGATCGACGAAGTGCACGAGATTTTCGAGCGCCGGCCGAACCATTTTGCAGCACTCGAGGAGGAGGCCGAGGCCTTCACCTCGGTGCTCGACCCCGGCGACGATCTGTTCGGCGCGCTGAAGGCGTGGCTGAAGCGCGAGTATGGCATCGTCGTCAAGGTGCTGCCGGTGGCCACCATGCCGAACTGGCGCCGCCGTTATGACCGTCATTCGCAGCGTCTTTTTCTATCGGAGCGGCTGTCGCCGTTCGACCAGTTGCGCGAAGTCGCCATGGAGGCCTGCCTGATCCGCATGACGGTCGCTGTCGCCGGCGAAATTCAGGCGCTGAAGCTCGGTACGGACGAAGCCCGCCGGCTCGCCCGCTTCGAGTTCGGCCGCTACGCCGCCCATGCCTTGATGATGCCCTATCAGGCCTTTCATGCCGCCGCCGTGCGGGCTTGTTACGACATCGATGTGCTGCGCTCGCGTTTCGGCGTCTCCTTCGAACAGGCGGCGAACCGCCTGACCATGCTGCAGCGTCCTGGCTTGTCCGGGGTCCCGTTCTTCATGCTCGAGGTCGACAATGCCGGTAACCGCTTCCGCAAGGCCGGTGGCCAGGGCTTTCCGCAAAGCCGCTTTGGCGGCGGCTGCCCGAAACTGCCGGTCCATGCCGCTTTCGCTTCGCCTGGCCAAATCCTGGTCGAGGCGGTTGAAATGCCCGACGGCGCCGAGTTCCTCTGCATCGCACGCACGCTCGAGGGGCCGCAGGGTTCGTTCTCCGAGCGTCCGCGCCGCACCGCGCTGCTGTTGGGCTGCGATATCGGCTTTCGCGACGAGATCGTCTATGGCGCCGGGCTGCCGGCAAAGGCCGGACAGGGCGCCGCCACGCTGGTCGGTCCCGCTTGCCGGCTGTGCGAACGCATCGGCTGCCTCGCCCGCGCCGAGCCGCCGGTGACCCGTCCGCTGGGCCTCGACGAGATGGTGACGGGCCTGAGCGCCTTCGATTTCCAGTGATGCTTCTCGGGCTGGAGGTCGCGGAAGACTGCAGCTGTTTGCGCTAAAGCAATAGAGCGCGGCCCGAACCATCGCCGAACCAAATATTGATTAAGCATCGGCGCTGCGCTATCGAAGGTGAGCTGCAGGGCAGCCAAGGGGGGACGGCTTATGAACAGGAAAGCTTTGTGGCTTGGCGTGGCGCTTGCCCTTTTGGCGGGGCCTGTTCTGGCAGAAAAATCCTCGGAATTCTTCAAGGACTATCAACAGTATAGTGACGACGGCAAGGCATTCCTGGACAAGATCGATCCAAAGACCGGCGCGGTCGACCTTCCCGAAGGCATCCATCTCGATCTCAAGGACAAGTTCTATTTTCTGGGCAAGAAGGACGCGACGTCCGTCCTGACCGAGGCCTGGGGCAATCCGCCTGATACCGCGTCCGAAGCAATCGGCATGATCTTCCCGGCCAAGTACGAGCCCATCGCCGGCAAGGGTTGGGGCATCGAATTGCGCTATGAAAAGATCGGCCATGTCGATGACGCCGACGCCGCATCCATCGACTACACCGAACTGCTGAGCAGCATGCAGGCGGACACATTGTCGGCCAACGATCAGCGGGTAAAGGACGGCTTTCCCCCGATCAAGCTAATCGGCTGGGCCTCGCCGCCGGTCTATGATTTCGTCCACAAGCGGCTGCACTGGGCCAAGGAACTGCAGTTCGGAGACGATACCGTCCACACGCTCAATTACGACGTCCGTTTCCTCGGCCGGGAAGGCGTCTTCGTGATGAGCTACATCGCTACGGTTGAACAATTGCCGGAGATCAAGCAGAGCCTGGACGAAGTGCTGGGCGTGGCGGACTTCAACACCGGCAAGAAATACACCGATTTTCTGCCCGGCACCGACACGGTCGCCGCGGTTGGCATTGGCGGCCTCATCGCCGGAAAACTCGCGGCAAAGGCCGGCCTGATTGCGGTCGCGGTCATCGCCCTGAAAAAGTTCGGCATTCTGCTGCTGGTACCGTTGGCCGGTCTTTGGCGCTTTATCCGCGGCAACAAGGGCACGTCCTAGAAACGGCGGTGTTTGCCCGTATGGCTGCCGGTTGGCGGTGCGCCAAAGGGAATGCCGGGCTGGATCACGTCCGGCGGTAGCCTATGCGCTAGGCGAATACGGCACGTTTCTGTCGTCCATTGTGCATCATGCCGCCCCGAGATAGCCGACAGTCGCACCCCATGACCGATACCGCATCTTCTCCAATCGCCGCACCGCCGATCGTCTCGCCGCGCGAAGAGCGGGTCGGCTTGCTGCTGGTGTTCCTGTCGGCGCTGATGTGGAGCTTTGGCGGCACCATCGCCCGCTTCATCGACACCGCTGACAGTTGGACCGTGGTGTTCTGGCGATCGCTGTGGGCGGCTGTGTTCCTGATTTGCTTCATGGCCTGGCGCGACGGCTGGCGCGGCATGTTGCGGCTGTTTCGCGACATGGGCCTGCCCGGCCTTGCCGTGGCCGTCTGTTTCGCCACGGCGTCGACGTGCTTCGTTGTCGCGCTCGCCTACACCACCGTTGCCAATATCCTGTTGATGCAGGCCGGTGTGCCGCTGCTGGCGGCATTGCTTGCCTGGGTGCTGTTTCGCGAACGCGTCGCCGTCGCGACCTGGGTGGCGATCGCCGCCGTCATCGCCGGCGTCGCCATCATGGTGTCGGAATCGCTCGACGGCGCCGTATCGCCCATCGGTGACGGGCTGTCGCTGCTGATCGCCGTCATGTTCTCGATCGCCACTGTCATCACCCGGCGCTTCGCCCATGTGCGCATGACGCCGGCGACGTGCCTCGGCACGATGCTGGCAGCGGCTTTCGCCGCATCGCAAGCCACGCAGTTTGCCACGTCGGCCCACGACATGGCTTTCCTGTTTGCCTTCGGCGTCATCAATCTCGGGCTGGGCCTTGCCTTCTTCGCCACCGGCGCGAGGCTGGTTCCGGCGGCGATCGCAGCACTCCTCGGCACGTTCGAGCCGATCCTCGGACCGATCTGGGTCTGGCTCGTCCATGGCGAGGTGCCCTCGGTGCGCACCATCATCGGCGGCGCGGTGGTGGTCGCCGCGCTGCTCCTCCATATCGGGCTTGAATTCAAGCGCCAGGCGAGGCTGCACGGCCGGGGACCAGCGGCCTGCCATCGCCTAATTGACCGCCTTTCCCTTGGTTGACAACGTCTCTCCCTATTAGGCTCGTCTTTCCTAATTAACGAAGCCGCACGCCATATGGACCGGGCTTGCCCCGCGCGGGCCATTGACAACCTTGCTGCGGCACGGGCAGGCTGGGGCACGGCAACAACAAGACAGGCTTATCTTGCCAAGTGTCCCCGCCGGTCGGACCAAGACCGGACCACAGCGTCGTATCCCTGCCCGCGCCACGGCGAAAGCCTCTGACGGCGTCAGCGCGCCCGCCATGCGGGCACACATAGCCATCATCTGCCGCTCGTCGAACCGCCCGGACGGCGCTGGAAGTTCATGCTTGTGGCTGCCCGGAAAGCTCAATACTCTGAAGCAAATGCCCAATCGCGCTCGAACAGCGACGACTTGGCGAAGGAACACTCATCAAAGGAGAACAGCATGATCCGCAAAGCGCTCTGGCTTTCGGCAACCTCGGCATTTCTGACGCTTTTCGCCGTCGGCGGCCATGCCGAGGATCGCGTCGTCAACGTCTTCAACTGGTCGGATTACATCGACAGTTCGATCATCGACGACTTCACCAAGGAGACCGGCATCAAGGTCGTCTACGACACCTTCGATTCCAATGAAATCCTCGAAACCAAGCTGCTTGCCGGCGGCAGCGGCTATGACGTCGTCGTGCCCAGCGGCAACTTCCTGGCCCGCCAGATCCAGGCCGGCGTGTTCCAGAAGCTCGACAAGTCGAAGCTGCCCAACATTTCCAACATGTGGGACACGGTTTCGGAGCGCACCGCCAAATACGATCCGGGCAACGAATATTCGATCAACTACATGTGGGGCACGGTCGGCATCGGCTACAACATCAAGAAGGTGAAGGCAGCACTCGGCACCGACAAGATCGACAGCTGGGATGTGTTCTTCAATCCCGACAGCCTGGCCAAGCTGAAGGACTGCGGCGTCTATGTGCTGGACTCGCCGGCCGACATCATTCCGGCGGCGCTCAAATATCTCGGCCTCGATCCGAACAGCACCTCACCTGACGACATCGCCAAGGCCGAGGAGACGTTGCTGAAGGTGCGGCCGTATATCCGCAAATTCCATTCGTCCGAATACATCAACGCGCTCGCCAACGGCGATATTTGCCTGGCGGTCGGCTGGTCGGGTGACGTCTTCCAGGCGCGCAACCGCGCGGTCGAGGCCAAGCAAGGCGTCGAGATCGGCTATTCCGTGCCCAAGGAAGGCGCCCAGATGTGGTTCGACCAGATGGCGATTCCCGCTGATGCGCCGCATGCCGCCGAGGCACTCGAATTTCTCAACTACATGATGAAGCCGGAAGTGATCGCCAAGTCGTCCAACTATGTGCTGTACGCCAACGGCAACAAGGCTTCGCAGCAGTTCGTCGACAAGGCGCTGCTGGATGATCCGGCGGTCTATCCGGACGCCGAGACCTTGAAAAAGCTCTATACGGTCCAGCCCTACGATCCCAAGACCCAGCGCCTGATCACGCGCAGCTGGACCAAGATCGTCACCGGCCAGTAAGCAATGCGACATGGTCCCGGCAGCCACCTGCCGGGACCATTCTTCTCTGGGGCAAGAAGCAAAAAAATAGGACGGAGTGGGACATGAAATCGCTTGGCAGCATCCGCAGGGATTTCGCGCCATGGAACGACCCGAACGCCAAGCCATATATCCAATTCGAGAACGTCACCAAGAAGTTCGGTGACTTCACCGCCGTCAACAATCTGTCGCTGACCATTTTCGAGCGCGAGTTCTTCGCCCTGCTCGGCGCGTCGGGCTGCGGAAAGTCGACGTTGCTGCGGATGCTTGCCGGCTTCGAGGAGCCGACCGCCGGCCGTATCCTTCTCGACGGCCAGGACTTGCGCGGCATCCCGCCCTACCGCCGCCCGGTCAACATGATGTTCCAGTCCTATGCGCTGTTCCCGCATATGACGGTGGAAAAGAACATTGCCTTCGGCCTCAAGCAGGAAGGTATGCCGGCGCCGGATATCGAAAAGCGCGTCGCCGAGATGCTGAAGCTAGTCAAGCTCGAGCAGTTCGCCAAGCGCAAGCCGCACCAATTGTCGGGCGGCCAGCGCCAGCGCGTCGCGCTCGCCCGCTCGGTTGCCAAGCGGCCAAAAGTCTTGCTGCTCGATGAGCCGCTCGGCGCGCTTGACAAGAAGCTGCGCGAGGAAACGCAGTTCGAGCTGATGGACCTGCAGCAAAATCTCGGCCTTACCTTCGTCGTCGTTACCCACGACCAGGAAGAGGCGATGACCATGGCCGACCGCATCGCCATCATCGACAAGGGCGAGGTGATGCAGGTGGCGACGCCGGCGGAAGTCTATGAAGCCCCCAGTTCGCGCTTCGTTGCCCACTTCGTCGGCAATGTGAACATGTTCGAGGGCAAGGTCGCCGAGCGTGCGGCAAACACCACGCGCATCACCGGCGCGACAGGGGCCCAGATCGTCGTCGAAAACAGCACCGATACAAAGGCCGGTTCCGACATCGTCTTCGCCATCAGGCCGGAGAAGATCAAGGTGTCCTCGACGAAACCGGCCGACGCCGTCAATGCGCTTGAGGGCGAGGTCTACGACGTCGCCTATCTCGGCGACATGACCGTCTACCACATCAGGCTGGATGACGGCCAGATCATCAGGGCAAGCGCGCTCAACGCTGCACGCGTCACCGACGACCCGCTGACCTGGAACGACCGCGCCTGGGTCTCCTTCCGGCCGGATGCCGGCGTCGTGCTGACACGGTAGGGGGCGGCCATGTCCAACATTGCACTCACTGACGCCGGTCCATCGGCCGCGGCCAAACCGTTCCTGACGCGGCTCGGTGCCGGCTTCGTCAGCCGGCTCGTCATCATCGTGCCCTATCTCTGGCTGCTGTTCTTCTTCTTCATCCCGTTCATCATCGTCTTCAAGATTTCGCTGTCGCAGTCGGCGATCGCCATGCCGCCCTACACGCCGACGCTCGATTTCAGGGACGGCATGTCCGGGTTCTTTGTCCGCTCCCGCGAACTCAGCTTCGACAATTATGTCTGGCTAACGCAGGACGCGCTTTACTTCAAAGCCTACGTGACCAGCGTTATCATCGCTGCAGTCTCGACGATCCTGACCTTGCTCGTCGGCTTCCCGATCGCCTACGGCATGGCCCGCGCGCCGGCGACGATCCGTCCGACATTGCTGATGCTGGTAATCCTGCCGTTCTGGACGTCGTTCCTGATCCGCGTCTATGCCTGGATCGGCATCCTCAAGCCCGAGGGTCTGCTCAATCAGCTGCTGTTGTCGCTGCACATCATCAATCAGCCACTGATCATCCTCAACACTTACACGGCGATCTTCATCGGCATCGTCTATTCCTACCTGCCATTCATGGTGCTGCCGCTCTATTCGTCGCTGGAAAAGATGGATTACTCGCTGATCGAGGCGGCAAAGGATCTCGGCTGCCCGCCGACATCAGCCTTCTGGAAGATCACCTTCCCGCTGTCACTGCCCGGGGTCATTGCCGGCTGCCTTCTGGTGTTCATTCCAGCGGTCGGCGAGTTCGTCATTCCCGATCTGCTCGGCGGCTCGCAGACGCTGATGATCGGCAAGACCTTGTGGAATGAATTCTTCGCCAACCGTGACTGGCCGGTGTCGTCGGCCGTCGCCGTCATCCTGCTGCTGCTCCTGATCGTGCCGATCATGCTCTTCCAGCAGGCCCAGGCACGCGCCCAGGAGCAGGACAAATGAACGCCACCTGGAGCCGCTTCAACGTCACCTCGGTCGTGCTGGGCTTTGCCTTTCTCTATCTGCCGATCGTGCTGCTCATCGTCTTCTCCTTCAACGAGTCGAAGCTGGTCACCGTCTGGGGCGGCTTCTCGACCAAATGGTATGCCTCGCTGTTCCACAATCAGGGGCTGATGGACGCCACCTGGGTGACCGCGCGTGTGGGTGTCATCTCCGCCACTGTGGCAACCGTGCTCGGCACGCTGGCAGCACTGACCTTGACCCGCTACACCCGCTTCCGCGGCCGCATCCTGTTTTCCGGCATGGTGTTTGCGCCGCTGGTCATGCCGGAAGTCATCACCGGCCTGTCGCTGTTGCTGCTGTTCGTTGCCGTCGGTCTCGACCGTGGCTTCCTGACCGTGACGCTTGCTCACATCACCTTGACCATGTGCTTCGTGGCTGTCGTCGTGCAGTCGCGCCTGGTGTCGTTCGATCGTTCGCTGGAAGAAGCTGCCTTGGACCTCGGCGCAACGCCGGTAAAGACCTTCTTTCAGATCACGCTGCCGGTCATCATGCCGGCCATCGTCTCCGGCTGGATGCTGGCCTTCACCCTGTCGCTTGACGACCTGGTCATCGCCTCCTTCACCTCCGGGCCTGGCGCCACCACGCTGCCGATGAAGATCTACAGCCAGGTGCGTCTCGGCGTGACGCCGGAAATCAACGCCGCCTGCACCATCCTGATCGCCGTCGTGGCGGTAGGCGTCATCATCGCTTCGGTCGCCAACAAGCGGCGTGAGGTGCAGCGCCAGCTCGACGAGCAGGCCGCGCAGCGCGGTTGATTGCGTCAAACGAGGGATAGGGCGGTTCCGGTAAGGGACCGCCTATTCGCCTGAGACGCCGCGGCTGATCGGCGAGATGAACGGCGTGCTCCAGGTGCCGCCGACGAAGAATGACGACTGGTTGGATCCCTGCTGGCCATTGACCGGTGCCGCTGCCGGGTCGGCCTGGGTGACACCCCCCGAAAGCGCCAGCCCGCGTCCGCCGTAAGAGGCGATGCCGGACAGCCAGACCTTGTATTTCGCCGAATTGGCCTCGGCCTTGTCCAGCCTTGCCACACCCTTCGAGATGGTGGCCTTGAGCTCGGCGCCGTCCATCGGCAGTGTCCCGTCCGAGACGTCGTCGAGCGCGAAGAAGCCGCCCTGTTCCGTGTGCTTCAGAAATGCCGGCAAATTGAGCCCGCTCAGCGCGCCAGGCCCGAACGTCGCAGAGACCGAGCCGTCCGCGTTCTCGAAGATCGAGTCCCAGGATTTGCCCGGCCCTTTGAGAATGACCGAGACAGTGCCGGTGCTGGCCGGCACCAGCCGCGTCATTCCGGCCGCGGTGCCGAAAGCGGCGCCGTCAATGTCGGAGGCGAGCAGCCGGATCTCGACCTGCGAGCCCTCCGGTTTGCGGTCGAAACGCAGGCTGCTTTGCACGTTGCCGCCAAAGGCCGACGCATCGGAGATATCGAAGACGGCAAGCCCGTTCTTCACCTGCGCCGTGGCGGCGACGTCGGCAAGCTGGATTGCGCCGGCCGAGGCATGTGCCGCTGACAGCCTCAGATCGAGATTGATCCGGTCGGCGAAGCTGGTGTCGATTTCGCCGGGACCGGTCTCGCCGGTCGGCGCCAGCGGCGTGAAGGCCGAAAACAGCGACCTGAGGTCGAGCGTATCGAAGGCGAGTGTGCCTGATATCACCGGCAAGGCGTCGCCGAACGAAAAATCCAGGGCCCCCATTCCCGGGTTGCTGTCGAGCGTCACCGCGGTGTTTTCGAATTTGACGCGGCCGGCGGTCGCCGTGATCTTGCTCGAAATCGAGACCGAACCGATCGCCGTACCAGGGGCAATGCCGGCCTGCGACCATTCCAGCACGCGCCGCAGCGAGGGCGCGGCGAATTTCGCCTGGCCATCGAAATAGGCGTTTTGCGACATGCTGGCCGTGCCGTCGAACGAGAAGCTGGCCGGCGCTGCCTTGAACGAAAACGTGACCGGTGCGGCGCCGCCGGCAAACAGCACCAGCGGCTTGGGCGAGGCGGCATCGACGGTGACGCTCTCGCCGCGCCAGATTCCGGTCGCCGACAAGGTCGCGTTGCTGTTCATCGCTGCCCAGCTCGCCTGGCCGGACAGGCTGGTCAGCAGTTCGACGTCCTTGCCGCCGACGGAGGCGACCATGCGGCCGTCCCTGAATTCCACGGTGCCGAACGGATCGGCGGGCAGCTTGCTCAGATCCGGCTTCGTCGGATCGGCGTTGACCACGCCGCGCGCCGTGTCGATGGAGCGGGTGATGCGTCCGCCCGTTGGTATGGCGGGCAGGAACATGCCGTTTGCGGCGCGCTGGACCCGGATCGTCGGCCGCACCAGCCGCGCCGTCGAAAACACCACATCGCCCTGCAGCGCCGCCATGGCCGAAAGGTCGACCTCGACCCGTTCGGCCTCGATCACCGGCGGCGCGTCGGTCTCGGTCCACTGCGACAGCGTGACGTCGCTCAATATGGCGCGGAACTTCGGCCACACCTCGATGCGCGGCGAACCGGCGATGGTGACCCTGAAACCGCTCCACGCGCTCATCTCCCAGGCGATGCGATCGCGCACGATCCGGGTCGAGGCAAACAGCGGCAGAGCGGCGACGACCAGCGCGATGACGAGCACGGCAACGCCGATCGCCCATATTCCGCGCCGGATCAAAGGTGATGGCATATTGCCCCGGTTGCTTTCATTCCGATAAAAATCGCCTGACGGGTGTAACCGCCAGTTGTCACCACGCCTTCCAGTCGTCACTACGACTTAGGGCTGAGGCATTTCAAGTCTTTATGGCCCGGCGATGGCAATTGCGAACATATGGCCGAGTTTTAGCGGAACAAAATCTTGCTCTGCCGCACGGTGGTAGGCATAAGCGATGCAGCTTCAGCCTGCTACGAGGCGCGGCGTTTTTGGGACAGCGGCGCCTGTAAAGCTGAGGCTAGTGCATGTCGCCCGGAAGAGTGCAGCGGTTCCGGGACAACGACGTGCATCAAAACAAAAGCATATCTATCTTGCGACGCGACGGGCTTCAAGGAGGATCGATCATGGCTGCCGAAGCACCGCTCTGGACCCCGACGCAAGACCAGATCGACGCAGCACCACTGACCGCGTTCATGAAGGCAGCAGCGGCCAAAAGCGGCACATCCTTCGCCTCCTACGCCGAACTGCACCGCTGGTCGGTCGAGGATCGCGAGGGCTTCTGGAGCCTGCTGTGGGACTTTTGCGGCATTGTCGGCGACAAAGGGACCGATGCGGGCGAGACCGTGCTCGTCGATGGCGACAAGATGCCCGTCGCATCGTTCTTTCCCGATGCGACGCTGAACTTCGCCGAGAACCTGCTGAAGAAGATCGGTTCCGGTGACGCGATCGTCTTTCGCGGCGAGGACAAGATCGAGCGGCGGCTGTCGTGGAGCGAACTGAACCAGCTGACCTCGCGCTTTCAGCAGCTTTTCCTGTCGCTCAAGGTGAAAAAGGGCGACCGCATCGCGGCCATGATGCCCAACATGCCGGAAACCGTCGCCGCCATGCTGGGGGCCGCCTCCATCGGCGCGGTCTGGTCGTCCTGTTCCCCCGATTTCGGCGAGCAGGGCGTGCTCGACCGTTTCGGCCAGATCGAGCCGGTCATATTCATTGCGCCGGATGGCTATTGGTACAATGGCAAGGCAATCGAGGTCGCCGACAAGATCGCTGCCGTTGCAGCGAAGCTCGAAACAGTAGCCAAGGTCCTGATCGTCGACTATCTCGGTACGTCGCGTGACATCGCCGCGGTCATCGATAAGGCCGTGGCGCTCGAAGAGGCGCTGTCACCCTTTGCCGCCAAAGCGGTCACGTTCGAGCGGCTGCCGTTTGCGCATCCGCTCTACATCCTGTTTTCGTCAGGTACCACCGGCATTCCCAAATGCATCGTCCATTCGGCCGGCGGCACGCTGGTCCAGCACGTCAAGGAACACCGGCTGCATGCCGGGCTCGTCGAAGGCGACCGCTTCTTCTACTTCACCACCTGCGGCTGGATGATGTGGAACTGGCTGGTGTCGGGCCTGGCCTCGGGCGCCACGCTGCTGCTCTATGACGGCTCACCCTTCCACCCCGACGGCAATGTGCTGTTCAGCTTCGCCGATGCCGAGAAGATGACCTTTTTCGGCACCTCAGCCAAATTCATCGATTCCGTGCGCAAGGCCGGGCTCAAGCCTATCCACAGCCATGATCTGTCGAGTGTGCGGGCGATTTCCTCGACCGGCTCACCGTTGTCGCCGGAGGATTTCCGCTTCGTCTTTGACGGCATCAAGAAGGACGTACATCTGGCCTCGGTTTCCGGCGGCACCGACATCGTCTCCTGTTTCGTGCTCGGCGTACCGACGCAACCGGTCTGGACCGGCGAGATCCAGGGTCCCGGCCTCGGCCTTGCCGTCGATGTATGGGACGATGACGGCAAGCCGATCCGCGAGCAAAAGGGTGAGCTGGTTTGCACCAAGGCGTTTCCGTCGATGCCGATCGGCTTCTGGAACGATCCTGAGGGCAAGAAATACCATGCGGCCTATTTCGAGCGCTTCGACAATGTCTGGTGCCACGGCGACTTCGCCGAATGGACCGCGCATGGCGGCATGATCATCCACGGCCGTTCCGACGCGACGCTCAATCCGGGCGGTGTGCGCATCGGCACGGCGGAGATCTACAATCAGGTCGAACAGATGCCGGAGATCCTTGAGGCGCTGTGCATCGGCCAGGATTTCGACAATGACGTGCGCGTCGTGCTGTTCGTGCGGCTGGCCGCCGGCGTGACGCTGGACGAGGATCTGGAAAAGCGCATTCGTTCCAAGATCCGCAGCGGCGCCAGCCCGCGCCACGTGCCGGCAAAGATCGTCGCCGTCAGCGACATTCCGCGCACCAAATCGGGCAAGATCACCGAGCTTGCAGTGCGCGACGTGGTGCATGGCCGCTCCATCAAGAACAAGGAAGCGTTGGCCAATCCAGAGGCGCTGGAGCTGTTCAGGAACCTGCCGCAGCTGGCTGAGTGACGCGGCCGGGATGGTTAACCAGATATGTCGGTCGAATTTACCTAGATTTCATGAGTGGTACACATTCGTAAATTTTTTGGACGGCCGGTAAGGAGTTGTTAAGGCCCGGCGTCGATAGTCGCACGTAACTTGAGGGAGAAATCCCGTTCCTCGTCCCCTGAGGATCAGATTCGCTCAAGCCCCCGTTGTGACAGCAAATCCCATCTAAGGCGTCCTGTTGGACGCCTTTTCTTTGTCCGGGATTCTCGCCCGGGAATGGCCGGCCCTATTCGGCAAGCACCCGCGTCGACGGGAAGGCGACCTCGACCAGCGTCCCTTCGCCCGGCGTCGAGGTGATGGTGAAGCGGGCGCGGTTGGCTTCCACCATCGCCTTGGTCAGCGGCAGGCCGAGACCGGTGCCGTCGCCACGCCCGCGCTTCAGCGCATTGATCTGCTTGAACGGCTTCAGCGCCTGCTCGATCTCGGCATGGCTCATGCCAATGCCGGTATCGCGCACCCGCATGACAACGTCGCCGGAGGTTTCATAGGCGGTCGACACGATCACCTGTCCGCCGGCTTGCGTATAACGAATGGCATTGGACAGGATGTTGAGCGCGATCTGGCGCACGCTTCTGAGGTCGGCGACCACTTCGGGCAGTCGCGAGGCGAAGCTGGAGCGAATGATGACACGCTCGCGGTTGGCCTGCGGCTGCATCATCGCCACCGTCTCGGCCAGCGTATCGTTGAGCGACACCGCCTCGTAGTCCATTTCCTGCTGGCCGGCCTCGATCTTCGAAATGTCGAGGAGGTCATTGACGAGATCGAGCACATGGTTGCCCGAGCGGTTGATGTCTCTGAGATAGTCGCGGTAGCGGTCATTGGCTACCGGGCCGAACTTCTCGTCCACCATCAGCTCGGAAAAGCCGATAATGGCGTTGAGCGGCGTGCGGATCTCGTGGCTGATGCGGGCGAGGAAATCGGTCTTCTGCGAGGAGGCGCGCTCGGCCACCGCGCGCGCCTGGGTCAGATCCTCTTCGGCCCGCTTCCACTGCGTGATGTCGCGCACCACGGCGCAGAAGCCGCTGTCATTGGGCAGCCTGCCGATGGTCATGAACAGCGGGATGAAGCGCCCTTGCGCCTCGCGCCCGATCACCTCGCGGCCATCGTTCATCACACTCGCCACGCCGGGCTCGGACAGGCCGTTCAGATAGTCGCGCGCCGCGCGCTGGCTTTCGATGGCAAACAGCGAGGCGAACGGTTTACCGGTGACGTCGTCGCTGTCGAAGCCGAACAGCGCCTCGGCCGGCCGGCTGATCGAGCGGATGTCGCCGTCGCGGCCGATCAACACCACACCATCGGTCGCGGTGTCGATGATGGTGCGCATCTCGGCAATGCGCGCTTTGAGTTCGGAGACATCGGGCTGCGTCTGCTCCTCGGCTGCGAGATGCGCAACCATCGGCGGCTCGTTATCGCCGGTACGTCGCACCACCAGCATCAGCGCCTTGCCGGCGCGCCACGGCACCGAACGCAAAATGGCTTCGATCGGAAATTCCTGGCCCTCGCGCGTCTTCAGTTTGAGTGTGTGGTCGCTTTCGCCGGCCGTTTCTGAATAGGGGTCGGCAAACAGCGCGTCGAGCCCGCCGGCGTCGCTCAGGTCCTCAAGCGTGTCATAGCCGGTCAGGCCGAGGAATTCCTCATTGGCGTAATGAAGCTCGTCGCCCGAATGGATGAGCAGCGGCACCGGCAGCTTGCCGAGGATCGACGTGTCAGGGGCCTTGTGTTCATCTCCGGCCGAGAATGCCGAAGGCATGAACCCCTCAAGCTTGAGCGGCGGCACTTTCAGGCGCTGTGGTTCTGCCGGCATTGTGTCCGCATCGCCGGCCTTGTCCCCGTCTTCCACGGCCGAGTCAGTCGCCTCGTCGGACGGCGCCCAATCCTCATTGTCCTCGGCATCGCGGAAGTCGGCCGACGTCATGCTGTCGTCTTCACCGGCATTGGCCGGCGTCTCGGCAACAACCGGCTGTGGCTCTGCGGCCTCGACGATCTCTTGGGCTTGCGTATCATCCGGTTCGGAAGCCGGCGCAAGTTCGTCGTTGGACGACGTTGCTTCCGTACTGTCTTCGGTGACGGAGCCTGGTTCGGGATCGGCATAGTCGAGCAGGGAGCGCGACACTGTCGGCGCCTTCGCCTCGCCTGCTTCGCCGTCCGCAAGGCCGTCGTCCGGCTGCTCGCCGTCAAGCCGCGTCAGGTCCTTTTCGTCCTCGGCATCGCTTTCCGGCGGTTCGGCCTCAGCCGTTTCGCTTTCGGGTGCGGCTGCCGATGGTTCAGCCACGGCAGCCGGGCCGGCTTCGTCCGGACTCGAGACCTCGGCGGGTTGTCGGGCTGGCGCGGCTGTTTCAGGCTGGTCCGCCTCGACATGATCCGGCTTGGGCTCATCTGCCTTGGCCTGGTCTGGCGTTACCTGATCCGGATTGGCCGGTTCGGCCTGCTTGGCAGTCTCCGGCTGCTCCGGCGGGGGATTGTCCTTCTTCAGCCGCTCGCCGATTTCGCGGAAAGCGCTGCGCTCCAGCGTCGACAGGCCCCTCTCGCTTGTCGGCTGCTTGTCGTTGGCGGGCTGCCGATGCTCGGCCAGCCGGATGACCTTATCGGCAAAACGACGTTCCTGCTTCGGCACGATGGTCAGCGCCGGCACTTCGCCCTCGAACGGATCGGCCGCCTTGGGAGCTTCCGCCACGGGCTGTTCCGGGGCCGGCTCGGCTGCTGCCGCTGGCGCGCCATTGGGGACCAGCGCCATGCCGATTGCTTCCGGATCGACCACCGCATCGCCGCCGCGGGCGACGCCGAAACCACGAAAACCTTCGAAGGCGCGGCTGCGGCCATAGACAGGCAGTGCTGCCAGATCGACCGGTATCTTCAGGTCGGAGCCGGCAACCGGCCACAGTACCGAGCGGCCCGACCAGGTGTCGCGCCGTTCAAGCAGGCCCGCGATCTCGCCCGAGGCGTCGAGGCCGAAAGTTGTCGCGACGTCCTTGAAGCGGCGGCCGATCACGTCGGCGGCGGCTTTGCCGACAATGTCGCCGAATTCCGGCGACAGCGCGCTGAACTTGCCGTCGGCGTCGGTGCGCCAGACGAAGCGCAGCGGCGGCGCCGAGCGGTCGATCTCACGTTTGGCGGGAGGCGTAGCCGGTGGGGCTGCGTCAGACGGCAGGGCGGGCGCAGCGGCACTGCTGTCCAACTGCGCACTCTCGGCCGGGGAAACAGAGTCCGGCTCGGCCTGCGCCGGGCTGTCCGGCTCGCCCGCCTGCGGCTCTTCGCCGGCATGGAAGTACCAATGATCATGTTGCGCCGGCGCGCTGTCATTCGCCGCCTGCTCGCGGCCGGTCGTCTGCTCGCGATGGTCCGCCTTTGTATCGGTTGACGCCGAAGCATCATGCTCGGTGGCAGCCGGACCTGTCTCCCCGACATCAGGCGCGGCCGCGAGTGGGGCGCCCTGATTCCCGCTTGCGGGGGGGTGGTCAGCCACCGCATCCACCGTTACCGCGTCCTCCGCGGCGGCTTGCGCCGGGCCATCGTCGACCTGCGCTGCAGCAGGTTCGGCATCCAGCTCGCCGACAGGATTTTCCTCACCGAGCTGATCCTCGTCGATGACCACCAGCAGATGCCTGGACTCGGTCAGGCGCGCGAAGCCGGCCGGATAGGACGTGGCGCCGCCGGGGACCAGCCGCTTGACGATGCGGTCGTCCTGGCTCGCCACGTCGGCGACAAGCGCGGCCAGCGTCTCAGGCCGGATGGCGAGCGCGCCAAAGCCATCCGAAGCCGCCTCGACAGTGCCGGCGGCGTCGACAAAGGCGATGAAATGGCCGTCTTCGGTAAAGCCGCTGATCGCGCGGGCCGCAACGTCGGCAGCACTGCGCGAGCCGGCCTGCGCTGCCGGCACCACCAGCATGATGGCGCTTTCGCCGTCCGGCATAGTCACCGCACTGGCCAGGAAGCCGACGGCGCGGCTGGTGATGCCGGTCGCCAGCCGTACCGTAATGGCGCGGTCGCTGCCGATCTGCGGGAAGCCCGCGGTCGCCATGATCTGGCGCCTGGCGATCAGCGGCAGCTGTGCCGAGGCGCCGATGATGGCCTCGATATCGGGATAGCCGAACACCGCAGCGCCCGGGCCGTTGGCCCAGATCACCTGTTCGAGGTCGGCCGACAGAATCGCGATCGCGTCGCCGGCGGCGAAGCGCTGGCGAACCGCATCAAGCACGGCGACATCGAGGAAAGAGTAGTTCTCGGAAGGCATGCGCTTGGCGGACCCTTTCGGTGAAACCTCTTGGCGAACCCCTCTTGGCGAACCTACAAGGCGGGCAATTTGCAGTTAACGCTTTGTTAATAAAAGCCCGCGCGGCGAAGGTCCACAAGCCATGGCGGGAAGCAGGTGGAATCTCTGGCCACTTGGTTAACAGCCCCTCGGAATGCCCTTGGGTAACCTCTTGGGGTAACGCGTGGGAAGAAATTATGGTGCACTGCAACAAAGATATTGCATCGCACAAAAAAACCGCTATATTGCCATCATACATGAACGAGACGGCTTTTTGTCAAAGCCGCTACCCCGAAAGGATGGAAAATGACCAAGGCCAAGACCGCTGAGACCATCGAAAACGTTGAATTCCCGAGCTTCGACGCTTCCAAGGCAACCGACCAGATCCGCGCTTTCGCCGAAAAGGGCGTCGAGCAGTCGAAGGAAGCCTACTCCAAGCTGAAGACCGGCGCCGAAGAGACCCAGAAAGTCCTGGAATCGACCTTCGAGACTGCCAAGACCGTTTCCAGCGACCTGTCGCTCAAGACCATCGCCGCTCTGCGCGCCAATGCCGAAGCCGGCTTCTCGCATCTCGAGGCCCTCGTCGGCGCCAAGTCGCTGTCGGAAGTGGTCGAACTGCAGACCGCCTTCCTGCGCAAGCGCGTCGAGACCACCGTCGAGCAGGCCAAGGACTTCCAGGCTGTTGCTTCGAAGGCTGCCGAAGACGTCTCCAAGCCGGTCAAGACCGCTTTCGAGAAGGCCCTGAAGGACATCAAGGCCGCCTAATAATTGCGCACAACTCTGCGATGCATCAAAACGTCGCATTTCGTCAGACAAATAGGTGTGCGATAGAGTTGTCCAAATGAATAGCCGGCGAGTGGAACCTCCTCCCTCTGCTCTCCGGGGTGACCAGCCAGCACCTCCTCCCGCTGGCTCGTAACAGGAAAAGGCCGGCACCTCCTCCCGCCGGCCTTTTTCTTTTGCCGAAGAAACGGGCGTCTGTTGGGAGACCGGCTTTGCCTTATCAAAGGCCTTGAATTAGTCTCTGATAGACCGTATTGGACGCATCGCCGAACGACAGAGCGGATCTCGGAGAATGAATTTTCACCACGATCTGGCTCAGGCGAACGTGCCGTTGTAGCTCAGATGGTTAGAGCGCCGGATTGTGGATCCGGAGGTCGCTGGTTCGATCCCAGCCAACGGTACCATCGAATTTTCCGCTAAAGTAAGCCGATCCCGGCGATCCACGGGAGATCAAGACCTGTATGGCGCTGTCGGCAGGGCAGGAAGACCCTGACTGCACACACACCGCGGTGCAGATACCCGCGCCGCATCTAAGGTTTCATTTTACTCCAGCGGTTCGTCGGTCGGCCGAGGCGTCGTGCCTGCCTGACGAGGACGGCCGGCATTGCGATTTGCAATACGGCTGTCGAGCGGCGATCTGGACGCTTGCTGGGCGCCAGCGGTCTTGGGCGCCGTCGGCTTGGCGCCGGAATCGCTGTTTTCAGCGTCGCGACGGGGATGTGGCAGGCCGGTGGCCTCAGGCGATCTGACCGAAGGTGTGGCGGCCGGGTTTGTCGATACGGGTTTGTCCTTGGCCATTTTCAACTCTCGCCTTTTCAGCATGCAGACGGCCGGACAACATAGTCGGGCCACTGAGGCAGAACGGTCAGCCGTGCGGGCGCATCACGACTTTGATGCAGCCGTCCTCCTTCTCGCGGAAGGTTTTGTAAAGTTCGGGCCCGGCCTTGGGGCCAGCCCGATGGAATGACGGGTCGATATCGCCGTTCCGAACTTTCTGCAGCGATGTCGCGTTCATCCTGGATCGTCGGATCGGCCACCTGATCGCAGCGTATCTCGCCTTTGCCGTGCCATGTGAGGGCCTGCATGTGCTGTTCCTTGACGACAAGCTCTGCGAGCCCGAACTTGGCTCGATGTGAAATGTTCCCGCTTCCAACGAGCATCCGGCCTCAGCCCTTGGCGACCGAACGGGGTTCGGCCATGCCGCAATGCTGCTCGGTCGGGGTGCCGGCCGGCGTGGCATGCGCGGCTGCAACCTGCTTTTCCAGCCGCTGATCGCCTGCTGCCCACGGCCACATCCTTGAACGCGTCCAAGGGCAGAGGTTTGGCGCAAGCGCAGGATCTGCTATCGCGCCAGCATCGCGGCGACAACGAACACGACGGCGGCAACGACGACAAGCGCGACAATGGCCAGCACCGGGCCGTTTTTACTCGGGGCCGGGGCGCTCTCGTCGTCCGGCCGCCGCATCGCATTGGCGAAGCTTGCTTGATTAGCGAAAGCCGGCGTGCCCGTCGCTGCGGGAACCGGCACGGCGCCGGTGTCTGCCGCTTCGGCATCGGTTTCCATAGGCGCCGCCGCCGGGTCGAATCCCGGCGTCTTGTCCTCTGTCACCCCAGACTGAATATCGCCTCTGTCTTCGGCCGGGTTACGTTCGACGTTCATGATGATGCTCCTGAGCTGGCCCGGGCTTCCCCAACCGCGAGCGGATCAGGATGTTCCATTGGGCGGAATCGCCGACAACGAGGAGCAAATTTCAGATAGCCTTCAAACAGATGTCCCTGGTGGCAACGCGGGCCTTGCAACCGGTCAGCACCGGATTGGTGGTCTCGTTGTAGTCGGCCATGGTCGGCAACGCGGCAGATTCGGCAAAGTTCCAGTCTGGCTCGCAATGCCCGCTTACGCACACCGCCGCTCGTTGACCTTGAGCTGGCTCGTTCCAGCCACTCCAACCCAAATTGCCAGTCCGGCTCCCGGCGGCGCGCTGTTTGTATTCCGTGGGAACATCAACAGCGCCAGCGAGTTCGGTATGTGCAGCGAGTTCCCTGTTCGCCGCATGGCCAACGTCCGGAACTCTTGACCGTCTCGCGTCTTCGCTCCTGGAGCGCGGGCCACTCCTCTTAGCCCAAGGTTGCGATCATGAGCAGAAACATTCCGGAAAAGCGGGCCAGGCAGGGTGGCTTGGGGCGACCGGTCCTTGGCGTGCTCTTGGCAGGCCTTGTCTTGGCGCTCGTTGCCTGGGGGATCGCTGAAATCTATGGCGAGCAGGCTAAGACACCGGCGACACAGCAAAACAGCCGGGTTCCATCGCCAGATACTTACAGCCCAAATCCTGGCCAAACGGACCCTGCAAACTCCAAGGCCGATGATGTGAATGGCGAACCGGTGGACCGAAATCCCAAGCTCGACAAGGATCCCACGCCGCGATCAAGCACTGGCGGGGATCAGCCAGGAACGCCGCCAGCTCAACCTGCTTCGCCATAGCGTTCGCACTAGTTGATAGACACAATTCAAACAGATGCGGAAATGTGGAGCGGCGATTTCAGCCAATTTCAAGAGCCGGGTCTGTCAATAATCGCCGGCGCTCTCTGATAGCTGGGGAGCCACAAAACCTCCGCTGATTCTTACCGCTTGCTGGATGGCACTGGCGGCTCCAGACCGACTGCGCGCTGTGTCACGCCGGCAGACCTTTGCACCTCTGGGCGCTTTTGAAGTTGCAAGTCGATGGAATCGGGCAAGCTGGGTGTAGATGATGCAGTCGTCATCTTATCGAGGTCCGGCAGCAACACCATCTTTGCGTAGCGTGGAGGAACCAGATGGCCTCCGAAAACAGCGAATATCCCGCACACGAATAAAGCGAGAAGCAGGGCCGTAAGCACATCTGTGAAAATCTCGACAAATCTCATGTGCTCGCTCCGCGCGTAAGGATCCCGCCGCGCTCTCGACAGTAAGAGCGGCGGGATCCTCAACCGGCGATGAAGGGACTTTGATCGACGGTCTTCTCCTAATGTGGCTTCCGGTTGCGTGTTCCCTGGTTCGGACCTTATCCACCGACTATGGGACTAAGGTCCGGAACCTAAATGGAACCAATGGGGAAGAGCGGAATCCATGTGCCTTTAAGAGGCTTCAACCTGAGGGCACGACGGCTGATCGTCAGCCTCCCGCCAGAGACAGTCCACGGGCGCGCTCGCGCAGCAACGCAAGCAGTTCGTCGCGCCGTGGCTCCGGCGTGTCGACGGGTAACACCAAACACAAGGTCCTTTTGATGGCGCCGTGGCCGTCACGGATGGGGGCCGCCATGCACCAGGTGAAACGGTCGGCCAAGGCTGTGGTCTCGCTGAAACCCTGCCGGTGGGCCAAGGCAACATCGGCAAAGAATTCGGCTGGTGCAATGATGCGGCCGTCGGGAAGCCTGTAGTCGCCAGATGGGATGAAATCCCTCAACTCTTGCTCGTTCATATGGCCGAGGAGCAGCCGTCCGGATGCCGTCCATGGGATCGGCACCTCAACCCCGACATCGCTTGAGATCCGGAACGGGCCCGGCGAATCTCGGCAGTCAAGAACGACGTATTTGTTGCCACGCAGGCCGCATAGCTGGACCGTCTCGCCTGTCTCGGCGGCCAACTTATCCAAGGTCTCGATGATGCGACGGTAATGGGCATTGTGATGTGAGTAGGCCCAGCCGAACAGATGCATGGCGCGTCCGAAATAGACGTAACCTTCACCGCCGACGTTTTCGAGCATTTCGGCGTCGAGCAGGCTGTTGACGATCTCGTAGGTGGTCGAACGCGGCGCGCCGATCATTTTGGCGATGTCGCCGACGCGCATTGGCGCGCGGTGCCGCAGCAACGCCTCGAGCAGCATGATGACGCGGTCAATGCCGCGTCGTCGTTCGCCGTTGCGCGGCTCCGCGCCGGCTTCCTTCCCGATCGCATCGTTAGTGCCGTCGCTCATGACCATCCACCAAAATCATTTCGGTTCTCGTCTCAAGGCGCTTGAAAGATGTCAAGGCTCGGTCTAGCATCCAGTTTGTCCGATATACAGACACATTGTCTGAAATACCAGACAAACTAACGAGCCTGACGCAGACAAATCCCGAGGCGACACACGGTTTCCAAGATCCGGCGACCGACGGGTTTCCTCGCCCTTGTTCTGCACGTCGAGGCCACAACCTCTGAAGGGAACAGTCATGATGAAATCACCGTTTTTCGCATCCGCCAGCGCGCTTTGCCTCGGTCTCGTGCTGAGCTTTGGCGCCGGCTCGGCAGCCAATGCCGCCGCCAACTGCATCAAGGGCGACCGCAAGGCGCCGTACACGATCGGCTGGGCCAACATCTATTCCGTGCCGACCTGGATGAAGCAGACCCAAGGCACGATCGAAGCCGAAGTCGAGACCCTGAAGAAGCAGGGACTGGTCGACAAGCTCGTCGTCACCGACGCTCAGGGCGACGCCAACGTCCAGATCCAGCAGATCCAGTCGATGATCGATTCCGATGTCGACGCCATCATCCTGATCGCCGGTTCGTCGACCGCACCTGCACGCGTTCTGGCCGATGCCTGCGCCAAGGGCATCGCCATCATCAACTTCGACAGCCTCGTCGATACCGACAAGGTCACCGCCAAGGTCAATACCGATTCTTCGCAGTGGGGCGACCAGGCCGCCAAGTTCCTGATCGACGCCATCGGCGGCAAGGGCAAGATCCTGATCCTCAATGGCCCCGCCGGGGTTTCGGTCAGCGATGACAGGCGCAAAGGCGCCGACGCTGAGCTCAAGGCCCATCCCGACGTGACGGTGCTTGCCGAGACCAACACGCCCTACAACGTCGCGCCGGCACAGGAAGCCGTCACCAGCCTGCTCTTCGCCAACCCCGAGATCGACGGCATCCTGTCGCTCGGCGGTGCTCTGTCGGCAGGCGCCGTGCTGGCCCTCGACAAGCAGGGCCGCGAACAGGTGCCGATCACCGGTGAGAACGCCCGGCAGTTTTTGGAACTCTGGAAAGAAAAGGGCTTGAAGAGCTGGGCGACGATGCAGCCGAACTGGCTCGGCGCCTTCGCCACCTACACCGCCGTCCAGGCGCTGGAAGGCAAGGATGTGCCGGCTTTCGTCAAGATTCCGCTGCCGGTGATCGACAATTCCAACATCGACGAATACCTCGCCCGGGCCAAGGACTTCCCGGCTGACGGCTACATCTTTTCTCCTTACGATGAGGAGCTGTTCAAGAAGCTGCTGGCTCAGAAATAAGCCTGAAGGGTTGTAGCGTTGACAACCATGGCTCCGCTGCTCGCGGCGCGCGGGGTGTCGAAGTCTTTCTTCGGCAACCCCGTCCTGCGCGACGTTTCAATCGCTCTCCAGCCGGGCCGCGTGCATGCGCTGCTCGGCGAGAACGGCGCCGGAAAGTCGACCTTGATCAACCTTTTGTCCGGCGCCTTGAGACCGGATGGCGGGACGATCGAGGTCGATGGACGCGCGGTCTCACGCATGACGCCGGCTGTTGCGCGGCAGGCCGGCATCGCCGTCGTCCAGCAGGAACTCAGCCTGACGGCCAGTCTTTCCATCGCCGAAAATGTTGGTCTCGGCGCCTATCCCAAACGGTTCGGCCTGATCGACTACCGCGAACTCGCTGCGCGGGCGAGGGCCGCATGCGAACTTGTCGGGCTGCACGAGCCGCTGTCGACGCCGGTCGGGCATCTGTCGCTCGGCCGCCGCCAAATGGTGGAGATCGCCAAGGCGCTCTACCGCCGGCCGCGCGTGCTCATTCTCGACGAACCGACATCGTCGCTATCGGCAACCGAAACCAAAATCCTCACCGATCTGCTGCAGCGGTTGCGCGGCGAAGGCATCGCCATTCTCTACATCTCGCACCGACTGAACGAAGTCATGGCGCTGTGCCAGCACGTCACCGTTCTGAAGGACGGCACCTGCACGGCCGACCGCACCCTGGAAGGCACCGACGCCGCCGGGTTGGTTCGGCTGATGGTCGGCCGCGATCCCGGTGATCTTTTTCCGCAATGGCAGCCTTCCAGTTTGCCTGCCAACGCTATCTCCGTCCGAAATCTTTCGGCCGGCCTGATGCGCGACGTCGATCTGGATATCAAAACGGGCGAAGTGCTTGGCATTGGCGGCCTGGTCGGGCAAGGGCAGGAAGATCTGCTGCTCGGTCTCTACGGCGCCATTCCGGCACGGACGGCGTCGGCGACCGTCAACGGCGCCTCCGGCCTGCCCGGCGGCGTGCCGAAAGCCAACGCGCTGGGGCTGGCCTATGTGCCCGCGGATCGCAAGCGCGAGGGCCTGCACCTGATCCATCCCATCATCACCAACATGATGCTGCCCGCCTTTGCCAGGCTGCCGGCGCTGAAGCTGCGCAGCCGCCGCGCAGAGCGCGAGACGGCCAAAAGCCTTGCCGCCCAACTCGGCATCAAGGGCCACCTCGGGCGGGCGGCGCAGGCTCTATCGGGCGGCAACCAGCAGAAGGTGGCGCTGGCGAAATGGATGCCGCACGACCCGCTGGTGCTTCTGCTCAACGATCCGACGCGAGGCGTCGACGTCGAAACAAAACGTGAGATCTACATGATGCTTCGCAATTTCGCCGCCGCCGGCAAGGCGGTCGTGCTGCTCAGTTCCGACACGCCCGAACTCGTGCACCTTTGCGACCGTGTAGCCATCGTCCGCGAAGGCCGCATCGTCGCCATGCTGGCGCGTGGAGCGCTGAGCGAGGAAGCCATCGTCTCCGCCGCGATGGGCGCCGAACAGCGGAAGGTTGCGGCATGAACACATCTTCCTCCGCCCGGCAGACCGATGCGCTCTACTGGCCGGTGCAGCTGCGTCGCAATGTCGGCGTGCGCAGCCTGTTTGTCGTCGTCCTGGTGTTTCTCATCGCCTATGGCGTCCTCTTTCCGGGTCTGTTCACGGCGTCCGGCTTCGCCAAATTCACGCAGAGCTGGTTTCCATTGGCTCTGGTCGCGATGGCGCAGGCGATCCTGATGCTCACCGGCGGCATCAGCCTGGCCATCGGCGCGACGGTCAGCTTGGGCGCGGTCATCGCCGCGACGACGATGGCCGGGCAGCTGGGCGTCGCCGGGGGCACTGCCGCGGTGGCGCTGACGGGCCTCGGCATCGGGGCGGCGACCGGCTTCGTCGTGGTACGGCTTCGCCTGCCGGCGATCGTGGTGACGCTTGCCGGGTCCTTCATCATCGGCGGCGCCGCCCTGCTGATCCTGCCGCGGCCCGGCGGCGCAATCCCGGCGTGGCTGTCCGACCTGCTTGCCGGCAACACACCGGCGGCATTCGTGCTGCTGGTGGTCATCATTCTCCTGTGGAAGCTCTATCTCGCCACGCCGCTTGGCTTGAGCCTCTATGCCGCCGGCGAGAATCCGGTCGGCGCCTATCGCTCCGGCGTGCCGGTCGACAGCGCGCGCATTGCGGCCTATGCGATCAGCGGTCTGCTCTCCACCGGCGCCGGCTTGTTCGTCGCCGCACAGACCGGTTCGGGCGACCCGGTCATCGGCGCCGCCTTTACCCTGAACTCGATTGCCGCTGCGGTGCTCGGCGGCATCGGCTTCCTCGGCGGCCAGGGCACGATGCGCGGCGCGCTTGCCGGCAGCCTGCTGCTCAGCCTGATGATCAGCGTCATGTTCTTCCTCGGCTTCACGCCGGTCGCACAATATGTGGCCCAGGGCCTGATCATCATCGGCGCGGTCGCCATCCCGCAATTCCGCAAGGCACAGCAATGACAGCATGGAATGACAGCGCGGGCGGCAAACGCGCCCTGACGGTCCTGCGCAGCCGGCCGTTTCTCACCGTTGCCATCGTTGCCGCGGTCTGGATCATGGCGAGCTTCGTTTCGCCCGGCTTCGGCGCTTATGGCCATCTGCGCTATCTGGTGGAGCTCGGCGCCGTCATCGGCCTGGTTGCCGCGGGCCAGACTTTTGTGGTGATCGCCGGCGGCATCGACCTTTCCGTCGCGGCCATCGTCACGGTCAGCGCCGTCAGCCTGCCGCTGCTGTCGTGGCAGGTGGATCCGACCGGCATCACCGCCATCCTTGCCGTTCTGGTGCTAACCACGGCAATCGGCCTGGTCAACGGGCTCGGCGTCGCTTTACTGCGCGTCCACCCGATGATCATGACATTGGCCATGGCGACATTCCTGCAGGGTCTGTTGATCATCATCGCCGGCGGCAGCGCCGTGACCGCCGAGAACCCGCTGGTCCACTGGCTCGGCAATGGCCGGCCGGCCGGCATTCCCGCTGGCGTATTGTTGTGGGTGGTCGTCTCGGTGATCGTGCTGACCACGATGCATGCGACATCGCTCGGCGCCCGGATTTTCGCCATGGGCGCCAACCCGCTTGCCGCGGCGCTGTCCGGTGTTCCGGTCACGTCCACGACGCTTGCGGTCTACGGCATCAGCGGCTTCTGCTCGGGACTTGCCGGTGTGCTCGTGTTGGGCATGAACGGACAGGGCTATGTCGGCATCGGCGATCCCTATCTGCTCGCCTCGATTGCCGCCGTGGTCCTCGGTGGCACCTCGATCCTCGGCGGGCTTGGCACCTATGCCGGCACCATCCCCGGCGCCATCCTGCTGGTCACCATCACCGCGCTGATCACCGTCGTCAACGCATCGCCCGGCTGGCGCAGCATCCTGTTCGGCTCGCTGATCCTCGGCCTGCTGCTGCTCTCAGGCCGGGAGCAGGCGCGCCGATGACACATCGTCGAGCCGATAGATGCGCCTTGCGTTGCCGAAGAACAGCGCCGTCTGCTCGTCGGCGGAAAAGTCCACTGTGATGGTTTTGAAGCCGTCATATATGTCATCGAACGAGGCATGCAGGCCGGCGACCGGAAAGTCGCTGCCGAACATGGCGCGACCGGTGCCGAAACAATCGATGCAATGCAGGACGACGGCCTTCAGGCTGTCGAGCGTCCAGTCATGATCGTAGGCGACCAGATCCGATATTTTGATGGCGACGTTGTCGCATTGCGACAGAAGCCGCAGCCCGTCGCGCCACACCTGCATGCCATCGGCGTCGCGGTCGATCGGGCTACCGCAATGGTTGAGCACGAATTGCTGGTTGGGGAAGGCCCTGGCAAGCCGCCCCGCGTCGGCGAGCTGACGCGGAAACACCATCAGGTCGAAGCCCAGCCGATGCTGGCCAAGCAAGGCAAGCCCGGCGCGCCAGGCCGGATCGTCCATGATGCCGTCACGTGCCGCAAAACGGCGGGCAGGGTCGGGATCCCAGCTCAATATGTCGCGCACGCCGGCGACACGCTCGAACGCGGCTTGCGCTTCGATCAGCGCAGGCGCCTGGCGATCGGCGAGCGGCACGTGAACGACATAGCGGGCGGCGACGCCGCGCGATTTGTCGAGTGTTTCAAGCCAGCGCGTTTCTCCGATGCAGTCGCCACTCGCCCAGCCGGCTTCGACATGGACGGTCGCGAGGACATTATGCCCTATGGCATCGCGCGCATAATCCCCGGGCAGATAGTTCCGCCGCAAGGGGCCAAGCTCGCCGAGGCCGCCGCGCTCGCCGGCCGTGGCGGCGAGCCAGGGATGCCGTCCCAGTCTGAGATCCCAAAGATGATGATGGGCGTCGATGATCGGTCCGGCGTAAGGTTCTGGCACGTATCTCTCTCAGGCTGTGACCGGCGATCGATCCTGGCTTCGTTCTGCGACGGTAAAAGGGTTAGCATCGCATGACTGAAAACTCACCGGTTCGAGCCCTTTCAGTGCGCGAAAATTTTCGGCTCGACGACCGCATCCGCGGCGTGCCTCCCGGCACAACCGGGCTGGACAGCAGCCTTGTCGCAGCCGAGCACTGGCATCCGGCCGATGGACGCATGGCGCTTCCGGTGCTGACCCTCGACGAGGCGGCCTTCTCCGCCAATCGCGACCTGTTCCTGCGCTATGCGCGCGAACACAATGTTGCGATCGCTCCGCATGCCAAGACGCCGATGGCGCCCGACCTTGCCCGGTCGCTGGTCGAGGCCGGCGCATGGGGCACGACGGTCGCCGACATCAGGCAAGCGACAGTGATGCTGAAGGCCGGCTTGACACGGCTGATCATCGCCAATGAGGTTGGCGGAGCCGGCGGCGCCAACCGGCTGGCCGCGCTTGCTGGTGCCTGGCCGGATGCCGAGCTCTATGTCTTTGCCGACTCGGTCGACGCCGTGAACGCGCTTGCCGAGGCTTGGCGCGCCAATGCGGCGCTGCCGCCGCTGCGCGTGCTGGTCGAACTTGGTGCGGGCAGGGCGGGCGCCCGCACCACCGCGCAAGCCGAGGCCATCGCCGATGCGATCACGGCTGCCGGCGGGCGGCTGCTGATCGCCGGCGTTGCGACCTATGAAGGGGCGGCGGCGCAACCCGAGCCCGGTCGCACCGATGAGGTGATATCCGGCCTGCTGGCAATGACCGCCGACATGTTCCTGCGGCTGCGTGCCCGCGTCGGCGGCAACGCACCGCTGATCGTCACAGCCGGCGGCTCCGCCTTCTTCGACCAGGTGGTCGCGGCGCTTGCACTCCTCGTTTCCAGCGACGGCAACGCAACGCTGGTGCTGCGCAGCGGCGCCATCTTCTTCCACGACCACGGCACCTATGACCGTTCGCTCGGCGCCCTCGATGCCCGCAAGGGTTTTGCCATAGCCGGCATCAGCGCTTCGGCGCGGCATTCCTTTCGCCCTGCGCTACGCCTGTGGGCCGAAGTATTGTCGCGGCCTGAGCCGGGCCTCGTCATCTGCGGCATGGGGATGCGCGACGTGTCGTTCGACCAGGGCTTTCCAACGCCGCTCACCGTCTTTCGTGCCCGCAAGCCGCTGCCGATGCCGGCGGCGCACGCCGAGGTGGTCAAGCTCAACGACCAGCATGCCTTCCTGTCGATTGCGCCGAGCGACGACATCGCCGTCGGCGACGTCGTCGAATTCGGCATCTCGCATCCCTGCACCTGCCTCGACCGTTATCGCGTGATCTTCGGCGTCGACGCCACCGGCCACGTCCGCCACGCTTTTCCCACCTGGTTCGGCTGACCAGATCCCCCAAAAAGAGAACGTCGAAAGGATCCGATATGATCAAGTATTTTCAGTCCGGCTCGCGCATGTCGCAGGCAGTCGTCTATGGCGGCCTCGTTCACATAGCCGGCCAGGTGGCCAACGATCGCAAGGCCGGCATCGAAGGCCAGACCAGCGACGTGCTGGCCAAAGTCGAGGCGCTGCTGGTCGAAGCCGGCAGCAGCAAGTCGAAGCTGGTAGCGGTCAACATCTTCCTGCCGCAGATCGGTGATTTCGAGGCCATGAACAGCATCTACGATGCTTGGATCGATCCTGCCCGCCTGCCGGCGCGGGCCTGCGTCGAGGCGCGGCTTGCCGACCCTGATTTGCGCATCGAAATCACCGCGGTCGCGGCGGTCTGACCATGCACACCGGCCTCGCCCACACGCTCGATTTCGACCGCGACGGCAAGACGCTCAGCCATCTAAGCATTCCGTTCTCGATCGATCGCTCGCCCTACTTTCAGGTCAAGGTGCCGATCTGCCTCATCCGCAATGGCGACGGCCCGTCACTGCTTTTGATGGCCGGCAATCACGGCGACGAATATGAGGGCGAGCTGTCGCTGGCAAAACTGGCGCGCCGGCTCGATCCGAGGCGGATCAAGGGCCGCATCACCATCATGCCGATGGCCAACGCCCCTGCGGTGATGGCCGCCAAGCGCTGCTCGCCGCTCGACGGCGGCAATCTCAACCGGGCCTTTCCCGGCGACCCCTCGGGAACGCCGACAAGCCGGCTCGCCAATTTCCTCGAGACGGAGCTGTTTCCCCGTCACGACGTCGTCTTCGATATCCATTCGGGCGGCACGTCGATGGAGCATCTGCCGACCGCGCTGGTCGAACGCAACGCCGATCCCGAGCGCCACCGGGGTGGCGTCGAGCTGATGCGCACGCTCGGCATGCCCTACGGCTTTATCGCTGACAACGGCCAGGCCTCGCCAACCTCGATGGGCGCAGCGCGCCGCGCCGGCGCCGTCGGCGTCAGCGGTGAGTTCGGCGGCGGTGGCACCGCAACGGTCGATTCGATGGCGATCACGGCCCGCACGCTCGACCGTCTGATGACAGCAATGGGTGTGGTCGACGCGCCGGTTCTTGGCGCGGGCGAAAAGCCTTCGGCGCCGACAAGGCTGCTGTCCCTGTCCAGGCACAGCCAGGGCCTCTATGCCACCCGCCGCGGCTGGTTCGAGCCCGCCGCCAGGCTCGGCGACAGTGTCACTTCAGGACAATTGGCCGGCTGGTACCACGATCTCGAACGGCTCGATGTTGCCGAGGAGGCCCTGCATTTCGCCGAAAGCGGCTTGGTGCTGTCGCGCCGGCTGCACACGATGTGCGAGGCGGGCGACTGCCTCATGCAGGTCGCAGAGCCGGTCGACGGCTGAGCCAAACCCGGATCAGGCAGAGGATATTCAATGCAGCAACTGTCCATGTGGACCTATCCCTGGGACATCCAGGATCTCGGCCTGGAGACGGTCGAACGTGATCTTGTCGAGCGCGCCGGGCTCAACATGATCAGCCTGGCGACATCCTATCATGCCGGGCGCTTCCTGCAGCCGCGCAGTCCGCGCCGCAAGGCCTATTTCCCTGAGGACGGCACCATCTATTTCAAGCCGACCGCTGCGCGCTGGGGAAGTCTAGCCATCCAGCCCAAGGTGGCTGACGTGATCACCGAGGGCGGCGACGTGCTCGGTCAGCTCATCCGCCATCGCGATGCGGGCGGGCTAGGCGTTTCGTGCTGGACGGTCTGCCTGCACAACACCCGCCTGGGCATGCTGCATCCGCAGGCCGTCACCCGCAACGCCTTCGGCGATGCCAACTACTACAATCTCTGCCCCTCCCATCCCGATGCGCGCGCCTATGTCCGCGCGCTGATCGCCGACATCTCGCACAGCTACCGGCCGGACCGGATAGAACTTGAAAGCCCGTCCTTCATGGGCTTTGCCCATGAATACCATCACGAGAAGGACGGTGTCGGGCTGACGCCGGAAGACGATTTTCTTTTGTCTCTGTGCTTCTGTCCGTCCTGCGTCGCCGGTGCGGCAAAAGCCGGCATCGATGCCGAGGCGGCGCGCAAGCTCACCAGGCAATGGATCGTCGAGACCTGCGAGCGTGCGGTGCCTGAACGGCGCTTTCCCGATTTTCCCACCTGCGGGCTCGACGCCTTTGCCCCATGGCCGGAACTCCATGCCTATCTGTTGTGGCGATTCGAGCCAGTGACCAGCCTGGTCGCCGAACTGCGCGAGGTAGCCGATCCCACGACGCGGGTCGTCATTATCGATCTGAAAGACGGCTGGCTTGGCGGTTGCGATCTGGCAGCGCTGGGCAAGGTCTGCGACGGGGCGATCCTGTGCGCCTACGACATGCAGGCCGGCGATGTCGCCAGCCTGATGGCGGCCGGCCGTGCGGCAATGGGCGCGGACAAATTCCTCGGCACCGGCTATCGGCTGTTCTATCCGGAAATGGCCGGCCCCGACATCTTCGCGGCCAAGGTGAAGCCGGCGCTGGCGCCCGGTGTCGACGGCGTCAATTTCTACAATTACGGCCTCATTCCAGCCGCGCGGCTCGACTGGATCGGCGCTGTTCGGCAGTCTTAGCCGGCCAATGCTCGTGGCTACGAGGCGTTGAGGCCGGATTCGGGCGCGAGCGCTGCCGGGTGAATCAAATCAGCGAAACCTGAAGCCATCCATGGTGTAATCCGGGTATGCGTCCATCGTGTCGAACAGGTCGAACAGGTCAGGTGTGTCCGCCAATATTCCTGACAGAACCAGCACCGTGGCCACGCCGGCAGCAAGTCCGCCGGCGATGTCGTGTTCGACACTGTCGCCGACGCAGACCACAGTGCTGCGGTCTGGATTGCCTGCCAGCGCTAGCGCGGCGCCGAATATAGTGGGGTAAGGCTTGCCGATGCGCGTGACGCTACCACCGAGGTCCTCGTAGAGATCCGCCAGCCGGCCGGCGCCGAAGCGCGGCCCCACTGCCGTTAGCATGATCTTGTCAGGGTTGGTGCAGAAGCATGGCACCTGCCGCACTGCAGCCGGCGCAAGAAGCCGGCGATAATGCTCAAGATCATAGCGGTCGCCCTCGCTGGCCGAAATCAGCACCAGCCCGGCATCGTCACCGTCCTTGGTCAATGCGAACGGCAGACCTTCGATCGCCGAGCGGTCATCGTCGCGGCTTATCAACAGGCATTTCGTGTTTGGCAGTAGCTTTCCGGATACCGCCATGTCGTCGAAGAACTCCCACGCGACCTCGCCGGAAGAAACAAAATTGTCCCAGCTCCCCGGTTCGAAGCCGAGCTTTAGCAGCCGGCTCTCGTTAGGCCCCGCCCGCTTGCCGGAGTTCGAGATCAGCACAATGGTCTTGCCGGCGCGCTTCAGCGTCGACAGTGCTTCCACGGCCCCTGGATAAGGGCTGGCGCCGTCATGCAGCACGCCGAACTGATCGAGCAGGAAAACATCATAGCGCTCGGCCAGCTGGTTGACGCCGTTGAGGTGTTCGACTGTTTTCGCACTCATAGAAGCCCCGCCGCGGTTGCGCCCGTCAGCGCCAGCCGCGCCGTGCCGGCGGCGGCTTCGTCCGAAAGTGCCGGCAGGAAATCAACACCAAGTCTGCGCTGCCGGATCGCCGTCCAGGCGGCATTCGCCGCACCGCCGCCGACGCTTCTGACCGATGTCAGCCGCGGCGCGCCGAGCTCGGCGAGCCTGTCGTAGCCGAGTGCCTCGATCGCGGCGATACCCTCCAACATCGCTTTCAGATAGTCGGCGTCCTCCACCGGTCGCGGCACAAGACGCGGCGGCAGTGCCGGATCGGCGATCGGAAAGCGTTCGCCTGCAGTGGCAAGAGGATAGTAGTCGAGGCCGGTCTCGGTCATCGGGTCGATCGCCATGCTCAGCTCGACGATGCGCGCCAGAGGGAAATGCTGTGTCAGCACCTTGCCGCCGGAGTTCGATGCGCCGCCCGCCAGCCAGACATCTCCAAGCCGATGGCTGTAGATGCCGAAGCGTGGCGCCGAGATAGGCCGGTCGGACAGGATCTTGACGGTCAACGACGACCCCAGCGCGGTGACGCCGTCGCCTATTGCCGCGGCACCTGTCGCCAGGAACGAGGCGCAGCCATCGGTCGTTCCGGCGACGACGGCGATTTCGCGCGGTAAGCCGAACATATCCGCGGCATCCGCGGTGAGCTTGCCGACGACATCGCCCGGCCTGGCAATACCGGGCAGCAACTCCATGCGCATTTCGGTGGCCGCAATCCAGTCCGGCCAGCAGCGGGCCGTGATGTCGTAACCGGTTTTCAAGGCATTGTTCTCGTCGCTGACATCGAAGCGACCGGAGAATTGTCCCGCGATCCAGTCCGCCTGATGCAGCACCGCGGCAACACCGGGCGTGCGCTGGAACCAGAGCGCCTTGGCGAGACCGGACGTCGCCCCAAGTGCGGCACTGGTCGCTGGGGCTTCGCGAGCGATCGCGACCAGAATGGCGTTGTCGGCGACCGTATCGTTGTACATCAGCGGCTCGGCCAGCGGCCGCCCGGCGCCGTCGACCGGCAGCAACGTACCTGAAGTGCCGTCAACAGCGATCGATCGGACCGCTGTTCGGTCGATGCCCAAAAGCAGTTCCGCCA
The DNA here is from genome assembly GCF_040323635.1 of Mesorhizobium sp. M0037. Classification (NCBI taxonomy): domain Bacteria; kingdom Pseudomonadati; phylum Pseudomonadota; class Alphaproteobacteria; order Hyphomicrobiales; family Phyllobacteriaceae; genus Mesorhizobium; species Mesorhizobium sp. M0037. The sequence goes on from NZ_JAMYVB010000021.1 coordinate 68,206, forward strand.
GCGCTGCGCCGACCGCTGACCACCACACTGCAGGGTCGCGGGCATTCCGGCCAAACAACTCGAGCGAAACGGCGGAACGCGCGGCAATGGAAAAATCCGGACGCATGGCGACCGCGCGCGCGCCGGACGTGCCGATGTCGATGCCTATGGCAAGCGGCGTGTCAGCGGCTGGCGGCATTGAGTTTCTGGCGATACTTCTCGGCGTCCCAGTTGACCAGTTCATCGTTCTCGGCGGCGGTGAGGTAGTTCAGCCGCGCTGCAATGTCGATGCGTGCCGTCACGTCGGCAAGGCAGCGTTGCATGGCGTCGGCGCCGGCACTGGCGTCGCCGCGCATCAGCACGCCCAGCCCGGGAAACAGGATCGCCGCAGGGTTTGCACCGCACCGCTCGATGACGCGCGGCACATCCTCACCGGGCTTTGCCTCAACCGACCCCCGACCCAGAAAGATGACGTGATCGGGGTAGAGGCTGCCCCCGGACGCCATGCGGCGGCTTTCGGGATCGATGGCGACCGCGTGCGCCTCGATTTCCGCCGGCAGCCTGTAACCGGTTTTCCCGGCCAGCGCCGCCAATCCCGCAACATCCGGTTCCGCCACTTGGCGCGCCGGCCGCGCCAGAAGCAGCGTGACGCGGCGCAGCAGCACTTCGGCCTCGGCGACGGTATCGGCCGCGACGACCAGCCCGTGATTGGCAAGGATCAGCACGTCGACCCCAGCCTGAAGCCGCTCGGCAATACCCTGGGCAAGCGGCAGGCCTGGCCGGAAATAAGGAACATACGCCCATTTGAGACCATCAAGGCGTCTGGCGGCTTCCACCTCGCAATTGGCCTGTACCGCCAGCGAAATGGTTTCGACGCAATGGACATGCAGGACGACGCGCTGCGGCATCAGCGCGTGAACGGTGGTTTCAATCGAAGGGCGCAGGCGCCGGGCGTTGAGCGTCTCGATGGCGAAGATTTGCGGCTGGTCGGCAGCGCTGTCGCGCTGTTCGACAGCCCTGAGCAGCGGCGCCATCGCCACCGGCACCATGATGTCTTCGGAGAGCGCATCCTTCAGCCATGTGCCGGAAGCCTTGATCCACAGCGTGTCGCCGGCTTTCAGCGAGGTGTTGCCGCCGGCGGCCTGGGTCAGGTTTGGATTGCGCCCGATGCTGGCCGAAAGCGCCCGCAAGGCAGTCATTTCCTGCGCATCCGCATAGGTCGCCATGGCGCATTTCCTCTATCAGCTCCGCCAGCCTCGCAGCTTCGGATACCCGTCGTGAGATGTTGATGTGTATCGCAGATGCGAGCGACTTACGTCAATGGTGATCTAGTACCATCAAAGGTTCTTGCAATTGGAAAGATGTTGAGTAAGTTACGTCAAATGCCGTGGCAAAAACGGCTCCTGGGAGGAAAACCGATTGAGCGACTCCGGCCGCCAGCGTCAGATCGTCGAGTTGCTGCGGGATCGCCCCTTCGCGTCGGTGCGCGAACTGCAGGAGCAGCTCGGCGTGTCGGCGGCGACGGTGCGGCGCGACATCGACAAGATCGACGAGGCCGGTGAAGCACGGAAGGTCTATGGCGGCATCTCGGCGCTCGACGGTGCTTCACAGGCGGGTGTTGCCTATGCCAGGCCCTATGACGAGAACCGCGACCTCGCGGTCGAGGCCAAGCGGCAGATCGCCGCTCTCGCGGCCACGATGGTGCGCGACGGCGATGCGGTCATCGTGCATGGCGGTTCGACCTGCTTCCACCTCGGGGTCAAGCTCGCCGAGCGCAGCATCCGTCTCTATACCAATTCGATGCCGCTCGCTGCCTATCTGAGCGACCACGGCCATTGCAGCCTGACCGTTGCCGGCGGCGATCTGCATCGTGAGCCGGGCATCATCCATTCACCGACCCAGGCGGAGCCGTTCTACGCATCGAAGTTCTTTCTCGGCGCGCAAGGCCTTGGCCAGGAGGGCGTGCTGGAATCGCACCCGCTGCTGGTCCGCTCCATCGCCGATCTCAGCCTGTGTGCCGACCAGATCGTGGTGCTGGCCGACAGCCGTAAACTGTCGATCCACGCCCGTAACATCGCGCTGCCCTTGTCGCGCATCGGCACGCTGGTGACCGATGACGGCCTGTCCGACGTCGACGCGCGCATGCTGGAAGACGCGGGCGTCATGGTGCGCATCGCTTCGGCTTCGGGAGCCATCCAGTGAAGATGGCCGTCCTCGATTTCGGCAAGACCAATTCGAAGCTGTTCGTCTTCGCTCAGGACGGGCGCATCGTCGACGAGCGCCGGACCCGGCCGAACTGGATGCGCAAAGATGGCTTCAGCGTGCTTGATGAGGCAGCACTTCACAATTGGGCGGTTCGCGCCGTTAGCGAGGCCGCCGACATCCATGGCGTAGAGGGCGTGATGGTGTCGGGCCATGGCTGCACCTTTGCCCTGATCGACGAGGCGGCGCTGACGCATCCGATACTCGACTACGAGCAAGAGCCGCCGGCTGATATTGCCGCGCAAATAGATCGCCTCGTTCCGGATTTCACCGAGACCTTCTCGCCGCGATTGCCGCTCGGCTTCAACTACGGTCGCCACATGCTGTGGCTACAGGCGGTGCAACCCGGTGCATTCACGGCCGCGAAATCGATCCTCGGCTATCCACAATACTGGAGCTGGCGGTTTGGCGGCCGGGCGGTCTCGGAAGTGTCCTATCTCGGCTGCCACTCGCATTTATGGGCGCCGCGCAAGCGCGACTTCAGTTCGCTGGTCGACATTGAGGGCTGGCGCGACCGGATGCCCGCTTTCGAGCGGGCGGGCTCGGTTATCGGCGAGCAACGCCTCGGCGACACGAAGCGGCGGATCGCCATCCACAATGGTGTCCATGACAGCAATGCCGCGCTCCATGCCTATCGCCGGCAGGAGCTTGGCCCGGTCACCGTCATCTCGACCGGCACCTGGGTCGTCGTGCTTAATCCGGATTGCCTGCTCGACGCGCTCGATGGCCAGCGCGACATGCTGGTCAATGTCGATGTCGACGGCGGCCCTGTGCCGACCATCCGCTTTATGGGCGGGCGCGAATTCGCCACGATCAGCGACGGCTGGCAAGGCGCGATCGCGCCGGCGACAGTGCAGCGGGTGATCAACGCCGGCAGCATGGCGCTGCCGAGCTTCGCGCCGGGCGGCCCAATGCCCGGCCGCGCCGGCAAATTGGTCGGCCGCATGCCAAGCGCCGAGGAACGCGCAGCCGTGGCGCTGCTCTACGTCGCGCTGATGGTCGACCTCTGCCTCGACCAGATCCATTCGGATAACACCGTGATCGTCGATGGCGGACTGAACGCTGGCGGCCTGCTCGCCGGGCTAGTGGCGCAACTGCGTCCCAGCCAGGCCTTCCTGCAAGGGGCCACACTGGAGGGCAGCGCCACCGGGGCGGCGGCGCTGGCCTTCGAGACCGTCGGCCGCGAATTTGCCGCGGAAGTGCCGGAGCCCGTGCGTGCCGCAAGCTTCACCGGACTTGCCCGATATCGCGACACATGGCGTGGCCTCATCGGCGAGCAGGGCATCCCCCGCGCGGCAGCGGGAGGCGCACGGTGATCGTCGCTGCTCAGGCCGAAGTCACGCGCCAGCCAGTGCTGGAAATGCGGCACATCTCGAAGACGTTCGGGCCAGTCCGCGCCTTGCAGGACGTGTCGCTGACCGTCCATGCCGGCGAAGTCCATGCGCTGATGGGTGAAAACGGTGCCGGCAAGTCAACTTTGATGAAGGTGCTGTCCGGCGCCTATCGGCCTGATGCCGGCGGCGAGATACTGATTGACGGCGTGCCGGTCGCCACCGGCGACCCGATCAAGGCGCGGGCTCACGGCATTGCGGTTATCTATCAGGAACTGTCGCTGGCGCCCAACCTGACGGTCGCGCAGAACATCTTCCTCGGCAATGAGCCGAGGCGCTTCGGCATCGTCGACCGCGACCAATGCTACCGGCGCAGCAATGAGATCATCAAGCGTCTCGGCGTGTCCTTCTCCGCACGGGCCCACGTTTCCAGCCTGTCGCTCGGCGAGCGTCAGCTGGTCGAAATCGCCCGCGCGCTTTCGACCAGCGCGCGCATCATTGTCATGGACGAGCCAACCACCTCGCTGACCTCGCGCGAGACCGACCGTCTGTTCGAGGTCATCGCGACGCTGAAGTCGCAAGGCATCGCCATCATCTACATCAGCCACCGCATGGAAGAGGTCTACCAGTTGGCCGACCGTGTCAGCGTGCTGCGCGACAGCGGCTATGTCGGCACACTCGAGCGCGCCGAGCTGAACGCCTCGCGTCTCGTCTCGATGATGGTTGGCCGCGACCTGTCGGCTTTTTACAGGAAGGATCATCGCCCGCCGGACAGCAAGCGCGCGGTCGCCTTGTCGGTGCGCGGCATGGCAGACGGCAATCTCCTGAAGAACTGCTCCTTCGAACTGTACAAGGGCGAGGTGCTGGCTCTGGCTGGCCTTGTCGGCTCGGGCCGCACCGAAATCGCGCGACTGATCTTCGGTGCCGACAGACGCATCGCCGGCACGCTGGAACTCGACGGCAAGCCAGTAACCATCGGCTCGCCAAGCGAGGCACTGAATGCCGGCATCGCCTATCTCACCGAAGACCGCAAGGAACTCGGCCTGTTTCTCGATATGTCGATATCCGACAACATCAGCATGGGCGTGCTGGCTAGGGATGCGCGGCCCGGCGGCTTGCGCGATTTCAAAGCCGCCGAGAGACGTGCTGCCACGGCCGTTTCGGATCTCTCCATCCGCACCAGGTCGGTACAGGCTAATGCGGGTTCGCTGTCGGGCGGCAACCAGCAGAAAGTGTTGCTTGCCCGCCTGCTCGAGACCGAGCCGCAAGTGGTCATCCTGGATGAACCGACGCGCGGCGTCGATGTCGGAGCGAAGTCGGAAATCTACCGGCTGATCGACAACCTCGCCAAAAAGGGCATCGCCATCCTGATGATCTCCAGCGAACTGCCGGAGGTGATCGGCGTTGCCGACCGCGTGCTGGTAATGCGCGACGGCACGATTGCCGGCGAGGTTACGGCGTCCAAAGACCAGCCGCTGCGCCAGGAAGCAATCATGGAACTTGCAACGGGAGCGGCTAAGGGATGACCGACAAGGCGACCGAGATCAGTGGCCAGGTTGTCGGCAGGAGCCGGCGGTTGCGCACCGCCTTCGCCGCCCTTGGTATGCTGCCGATCCTGATCCTGCTGGCGGTCGGCTTTCAGTTGATGAACGCGCGCTTCTTCACCCAGACCAATTTGCTGATCGTCATGCAGCAATCGTCGATCAACATTGTGCTGGCAGCGGGCATGACCTTCGTCATCCTGACCGGCGGGATCGACCTGTCCGTCGGCTCGATACTTGCCGCCTCGGCGATGGTGGCGGTGATGGTGTCGCTGGTGCCTGATTGGGGACTGCTGGGCGTGCCGGCGGCCATTCTCGTCGGCCTCGGCTTCGGCGTCATCAACGGGCTGCTGATCGCCTATATCAGACTGCCGCCCTTCATCGTCACGCTGGGGTCGCTGACCGCTGTGCGCGGCGTCGCCCGCCTGCTCGGCCAGGACACCACGGTGTTCAACTCGGACCTGCCGTTCGACTTCATCGGCAACGGTACGCTGTTCGGCGTTCCCTGGCTGGTCATCATCGCCTTGTCGGTCGTGGTGCTGTCCTGGCTGGTGCTCAAGCGCACCGTGCTCGGCACCTGGATCTATGCCGTTGGCGGCAATGCCGAAGCGGCGCGGCTGACCGGCATCAAGGTGCCGCTGGTGCTGCTCTTTGTCTATGGCGTTTCCGGCCTGCTGGCCGGCCTTGGCGGCGCCATGTCAGCGGCCCGGCTCTATGCGGCCAACGGGCTGCAGCTCGGCCAGTCCTACGAGTTGGATGCCATCGCCGCGGTCATTCTCGGCGGCACCAGCTTCGTCGGCGGCGTCGGCTCGATCTGGGGCACGCTGATCGGCGGCCTGATCATAGCGGTGCTCTCCAATGGGCTTATCTTGGCCGGTGTCTCGGACATCTGGCAGTACATCATCAAGGGATTGGTCATCATCGTGGCAGTCGCCCTCGACCGCTACAGGCTCCAGGCAGGAGCGAGAACGTGATTGACCTTGGTCGCCGGCGTAAACGACCGGTTTGTGTAACGCACCGTGAGAGGCGCGGGGCAATTGGAGGAAAGCAATGAAGACCATCGCTAAACTGCTCTGCGGCGTCGCACTCGCGGCTGCCGCCATCGCGCCCGCATCGGCCAAGGACCTCAACAAGGTCGGCATCTCGGTCGGCCTGCTCGGCAACCCCTTCTTCGTCGCCACCATCAAGGGCATCGAGGACGCGGCCAAGAAGATCAACCCGAAGGTCGAGGTAACCTCAGTGTCGGCCGACTACGACCTCAACAAGCAGGTCTCTCAGGTCGATTCCTTCATCGCCGCCGGAGTCGACGTGATCATGCTCAATGCGGTCGATGCCAAGGCGATCGGCCCGGCGGTGAAGAAGGCGCAAGCAGCGGGCATCGTCGTTGCCGCCTTCGACGTCTCGGCGCCAGGCGCCGACGTCACCGTCATGACCAACAACGTCAAGGCCGGCGAAGAGGCCTGCCAGTATCTGGTCGACCACACCGGCGGCAAGGGCGACTACGTTATCCTCAACGGCCCGGCGTCGTCGTCGATCCTGGAGCGGGTGAAGGGCTGCAAGGACGTCCTTGCAAAACACCCCGACATCAAGATCCTCTCCGACGATCAGAATGCCGAAGGCTCGCGCGACGGCGGCCTGAAGGTCTTTCAGTCGCTGCTGACCCGCTTCGACAAGATCGATGCGGTGTTTGCCATCAACGATCCGACGGCGATCGGCGCCCAGCTTGCGGCCAAGCAGCTCAATCGCTCGGAGTTCATCTTCACCGCAGTGGATGGAGCGCCCGACATCGAGAAGGAACTCGCTTCCGGCACCTCGATGATCAAGGCCTCGGCTTCGCAGGATCCCTACGTGATGGCTGGCCAGTCGCTGACGATGGCGGCTGAGCTGCTTGCCGGCAAGAAGCCGGCGGAGCCGACCGTGCTGCTCGACCCGAAGCTGATCACGGCCGAGAACCTGAAAGACTACAAGGGCTGGACCGCAGCCCGCTAAGCCTCCCAAGGCCGATGCGGCCGGGGCAACCCGGCCGCATCTCAATTCAGAAACGGGAGACGATCATGTCGCGCATCGGTATTCATTCCTTCGTCTGGTCGGCGAGTTCGGCGCAAGGCGACCTCGAACGGACGCTGGCCAACACCAAGGAGGCCGGTTTCGACCTGATCGAGTTCTCCTATCTTGACCCCGCCAATGTCGACGTTGGCGGGTTGGCCAGGCGCATCGCCGACCTCAAGCTCGGCGTCGCGATCAGCATCGGCCTGCCGGCCGACGGCGACATTTCGAGTGCCGACAAGGCGGTTGCCGCGCGCGGCGTCGAGATCCTCAACGAGACGATCGCGCTTACCCGCGATCTCGGCGGCCAGAAGGTTGGCGGCATCCTCAGCACCAGCCATGGCTTGCAGACGCAGGCGCCGACGCGCGATCAGTGGAACCGCAGCGCGGGGACACTTGCGAAGGTTGCGGAGACGGCCAAGTCCGCCGGAGTCGCGCTCAATCTGGAGATCGTCAATCGCTTCGAAAGCAATCTGCTCAACACCGCTTCACAAGGCCTGGCCTTCATCGCGGATACCGGCTCCGACAACATCTTCCTGCATCTCGATACCTTCCACATGAACATCGAGGAGGCCGATGTCGGACTGGCTATCCGCCATGCCGCTGACAAGATCGGTTATGTCCATATCGGCGAGAGCCATCGCGGTTTCCTCGGCACCGGCAATATCGACTTTGCCGCCATCTTCGATGCGCTGACCGCAATCGGCTATAGGGACGACCTCAGCTTTGAATCCTTCTCGTCGAAGATCGTCGACGAGAACCTCTCACGGAAGACCGCGATCTGGCGCAATCTGTGGGCCGACAATATGGAACTGGCCCGGCATGCGCGCGCCTTCATCTCAATCGGGCTGGAGACGGCGCAGCGCAAGGCAGAGCTTGTCGCATCGAGACATCGTCCTTAGCAGGAGCGCGCTGCCAAAGCGCCAATGTTGTCGTTCATCCGGCCCGCGCGTTACGTGCAAGGAATCGACGTCGGAGGCGCTGAGTGTGGCGGAGGCAGTCGAGCGGGGTGACGCTGACGAGAGCTTTCTGATTTTGGCTCACGAAACGCAATAAAATCAACATCTTCATACGCCCTCCGGGGCCATCCGATTTCCATACTGGACGGGGATGAGGTTTGACACAGCGCGGCGGAAAGAAGCAGGATGGCTGATAGAGTCGACATCGCATAATGATGTCACTATATAGCGGCGGCTTCGACCGTGTAGCTGTGGCGGTGTACCACGAAGCAGCAGAAAATGTGTTACGCGTTGTGATCCCTATTGTGATACAAATCGGCCGTCGACAGCAGGAAAAGATCGTAAGAACAACAGCATAGAGCCGAAGCCGATCCCGGCCAACGTACCACTCTATCAAACAATCAGAACGTGCTCATTGAACCCTTCCCTTCATTCGGCTCTTCGGACCTCCGACAAGATCAACTTGCCGGGCGAAGCCGACTCGGTTCGAATGGCAGCATGCATCCTTTACCGGGTGCGGACGTTTACGGTTACCAACCGGCATAGCCGCCAGGGAAAAGCAGTATGAGTGAACATGCAATCGAGTTCTTGCGCGGATGGATCGGTGAAAAGGTCCACTGCCAGCACTCGCCGGTAAAGATCGAGAAGCAGGCCGAGACCCTCGCCAAGGAGTGCGCGGCGAAGGCCGCTGAGGTCGGCATTCCGCTGGAAGATATCCAGGAAGAAGTCGGCGACATCCAGGAACTGATCGCATCGCGGCTCGAAGAGGCGGCCGAGGCCGACCAGAGCAACGCGGCCAAGCCGTGACGCAACAGGCCTGGCGCCGCCAGGCCTTGTCCTCTATCCAAATCGATCTTTCAGCCAGGCCTTCGGCAGCGCCGGCACGAAATTGCCGTCGCGTCCGCTCATATCCTCATTGGCGACCATTGCATTGAGGATCGCCTCCTCTACGCCTTGCGCCACCGCATCGAAGAACGGATCGATATCGACGTCCGGGATGTAAGCGACGTTTGCGGTTCGTCCCGATGGTGCAAGTGCTGCTTGCGGATTGGCGGTGGTGAAGGCCAGAAAAATGTCGCCCGAACTGTGGTAGCCGAAGCCGCCTGTCATGGCGATGCCGAGCGGCACGCGCTTTGCCAGCCGCTTCATCTGGTGCGGCAGAAATGGCGCATCGGTGGCGACGATGGCGATGATCGAGCCCTTTTCGGCACGCGGCGTGCCTTCGCGCATCGCCGGCTCTACCAGATCGGGCCCGACGCGGGCGCCGCGCAGTGTGAAATTGCGCCGCTTGCCGAAATTCGCCTGCACGAATACGCCGACCGTATGCCTGATGCCCTGCCACTCGACGATGCGCGATGCCGTGCCCGAGCCGGCCTTGAAGCCAAAGGCAATCATTCCGGTGCCGCCGCCGACACTGCCTTCCTCGATCGCTCCACCGGCGGCACCGTCGAGCGCGGCTTCGACATGTTCGAAGCCGACGTGATGACCGTTGATGTCGTTGAGGAAACCATCATAGGTCTCCGCCGCAACCGGCAGGCCCCAGCCGCTGTCGAGCGCCGCCGGCAGCACGCGTTGCATCCAGCGCAGCGTGCCGTCGCGGGTAACGCCGCAGGAATGCGTGTTGGTGATCGTGACGGGCAGGTTGAAGGCGCCGACTTCCTCGATAATGTGCGACCCCGTCAACTCGCCATTGCCGTTCTGGCTGAAGACACCGGCAAACACCGGCGTGGCGAGCTCAGCCAACGGCCGCGGCAGGATGGCGGTGACGCCGGTGCGCACCGGCCCCGTGCCAACCTCGAGCAGACCCTCGCCGGAAATCCGCGTCGCATAGCCGACCGATACTCCGGGCACATCGGTGATGGCGTTGAAGCCGCCCGGCGTGCCCTCGAAGGCAATGCCGAAAGCACGCGCGCGCGGCTTGCCGGCCGGCGTTTGAAGATGCGGGTCGTGTCCGGTCATGCCGTCCTCTAAAAAAGCGAGCCCTGACTGCCCGGTTCTTTCGGTTTGCTGGCCGCCGGCTTTGCGGCGGCAGGTTTGCTGGCGGGCGGCGTGGCCGCTGGTTTGGCAACGGCCTCCAGCCGCTCGGCGTCGCCAGTCGCGATTGCATTTACCATGCCGTCGGCGAACTCCAGCTGCAGGCCAGCGCCCGGCGCCACATCAACTGCCAGTTTGATCACCGCGCCCTCGGCATCCTTGACCAGCGCGAAGCCGCGGGCCAGCACAGCCTTGTGCGACAGCGTCGCCATCAGCCTCTCGGATTGGACGATGCGGCCGCGCAGTCGCTCCAGCCTGAGCAGTACCGCTTGCGTGCCGCGTCTCGTCAAAGCTGTCAGAAGATCCCTCTGCACGGTTTGCCGCCGTGCCGTTGGCTCGATCGTAATGCGGCCTTGCAGCAAAGCCAGTTGCTGCCTGTGCCGTTGCAGGGATGCTTTCGCACATTTTGGCAACTGATCCGCCGCACGATTCAACTCCGCGCGCCGGGCTCTCGCCAATGCGCGCAGCGCCCCCTGGGCGCGCAAAAGGTTGCGGTCGTTGGTGCGTCGCGCCTCGGCAATCCGCCGCGACAGCGTTGCCGGAGTGAGCTTCACGGCGAAGAACCGAGCTTGCTTTCTTTCGGTGGAGACCATCAGCCCCCGGCTAAGCCGGCTGGCCGCCTCGTCCAGCCGCCGTCGCGGCAGCGCCAGCAACTGGTCGGGCGAGGGCAGCGCGCGGGCGGCCGCACGCGAGGCCTGCCGCTTGCGTTCGAAATTGCGCAAGGTGGCTGCTTTGAGCCGTGCGCCAAGACTGGCTAGTGTCGCTTCGAGGTCCGCTTTCACCGGTACCGCGATCTCCGCCGCACCTGTCGGCGTGGGTGCCCGCATGTCGGCGACGAGATCGATCAAGGTCCAGTCGGTCTCGTGCCCGACGGCCGAAATCACCGGGATGCGCGAGGCGGCGACGGCGCGCGCCAGCCCTTCATCGTTGAACCCCCAGAGGTCCTCGAGGCTGCCGCCGCCGCGCGCCACGATCAGAAGGTCGGGCGGCACGATCGCTCCATCCCAGGCCAGCGCGTTGAAGCCGTTGACGGCCGCCGTCACTTCCGCCCCCGCCGTCTCGCCCTGCACTCTTACCGGCCAGACCAGCACATGCAGCGGAAAGCGGTCCTTGATGCGATGGATGATGTCACGGATCACCGATCCGGTCGGCGAGGTGACGACGCCGATGGTGCGCGGCATGAACGGCAGCCGCCGCTTGCGGCCGGCATCGAAAAGTCCTTCGGCCTGCAGTCGCCGCTTGCGCTCTTCCAAAAGCGCCATCAGCGCCCCGGCGCCGGCGGGTTCTAGATTGTCGATGACGATCTGGTAGTTGGATTTGCCGGGATAGGTGGTGAGTTTGCCGGTGGCGATCACCTCCATCCCCTCTTCGGGGCGGAATTTCAGCCGGCTCATCGTGCCTTTCCAGACCACGGCATCGAGCCGCGCGCGGTCGTCCTTCAGCGTGAAATAGGCATGGCCGGAAGAGTGCGGCCCGCGATAGCCGGAAATTTCGCCGCGCACCCGCACATGGCCGAAGACATCCTCGACCGTGCGCTTCAGCGCGCCGGAAATCTCGCTCACCGTGTATTCGGTGGCATTGGTTCGTGATTCGGATTCTGCGTCGCTCATCGGCCGATTGAGCGGCTGTTGTCGCTCCGCGTCAAGATTCCATAACTTGATCTTAAGCCTGGCCTGATTGACTCTGGGCCAAGGAGGACGCATGAGCGCCCGCAAACAACGCAGCCCGTTGACGTTCCAGGTCACCCTGACGGTGCTGACGCTTGCCGTTTTTGCACTGGCCATCGTTGTCGGCTTCGGCCTTTACGCCACCATGCAGGCCGACCGGGTCTCGCTCGAGCGGCAGAAGGTTTTCCTTGCCAACGGCCTGCAGGACCAGATCGCCGCGGCAAAGCGCGAGCAGGAAAGCGTCGCCGTCTGGGATGATTCCGTTATAAACGCCAAGGCCGGCAACCAGACCTGGATGGCCGAGAATCTCAGCGTCTGGATGTCCTCGTATTACGGCCACAACCGGGTCTATGTGCTGGACGACGCCAACCGGCCGGTCCACGCCATGCGCGAAGGGAAGGTCGTGTCGCCTGCCGTCTTTGGCGAGGACGAACCCGCTTTGCGGCCGACAATCGCCAGGTTGCGCCAGATGATGAGCAAGGACGCAAGCCAGGCCGGCGCAAAATTCGTTGCCGACGATCTGGTCTCGCTTGGCGGTCAGCCTGCCATACTCAGCGTCATGCCTCTGGTGCCGAGTTCGGATCGCGTCACCCAGGCACCCGGCAGCGAATATCTGCATGTCTCCATAGAGTTCGTCAACGACGCGGTGATCGGCAAGATTGCCCAGAAATATCTGCTGGCGGGGGCGCATCTCCTGCCGATGGCTCAGCCGCTTGGCTCGGCTGCCATTCCGCTTATCGACAAACAGGGTGTCATCCTCGGCTATATTGCCTGGGACCAGGAACGGCCCGGCCTGACGCTGGTCGGCAAGGCAAGCCCGGCCCTGGCTCTGGCCGCGCTGGTCGCGGCGAGCGTGCTGGCCTTTCTGCTCCGGCGTCTGCGCCGTGCGTCATCGGCGCTGCAGACCAGCCAGGCCCAGGCGCAATATCTCGCCTTTCACGACACCCTCACCGGCCTGCCCAACCGGGCACTGTTCGAGGACAGGCTGCGGCGTGCCTTGCTTACCTCCGGCAATGAAAGCAAGGTCGCGCTGCTTTATCTCGATCTAGATCGCTTCAAGCATGTCAACGACACGCTTGGTCACCCGGCAGGCGACGAACTCGTGCGCCAGACGGCGGCCAGGCTTCAGCATACGGTTCGCGACGTCGACACGGTGGCAAGACTGGGTGGCGACGAATTCGCGGTGATCCTGATCGATGTCCGCGACGTCAGGAACGCAGAGGATATTTCCGAGAGGGTGCTGCAGAAACTGCAGGAGCCGTTCAAACTGATGGACGATCAGGTCTTTATCAGCGCCAGCATCGGCATAGCCTTGTCGACAGGCCCTGATGCCGATGCAGACGATCTGCTGCGCAAGGCCGACATCGCGCTCTACGAAGCCAAGAAGAACGGCCGTGGCCGCTACCAGGTCTTCGCCGGCGACATGGACGACCTTTTGCTGCGCAAGCGCAAGGTCGAGAGCGAGCTGCGCAGCGCGCTGAACGGCGGCACCGGTATCAAGCTCGCCTACCAGCCGGTCTTTGCCAGCGACGGCAAGACCATTGTCGGCGCCGAGGCGCTGATCCGCTGGGCGCATGAGGTCCATGGCGCATTGCCGGCGGCGCAGTTCATCGCCATCGCCGAGGAACGCGGCATGATCGGGCAGCTCGGCGCATGGGCCCTGCTGGAAGCCTGCCGCTTCGCCGTGAAGACCAAACTGCCGTGGCTCGCCGTCAATGTCTCGCCGCTGCAATTGCGCGACGCCGGCTTTGCCGAAGAGGTTGCCTCGATCCTCGCCGAAACGGGACTGGCGCCGAAGCGCCTGCAGCTCGAGATCACCGAAAACGTTCTCCTGGAAAACAACGACACCACCAGAGCGGCTCTGGCAGCCTTGCGCCAGTCGGGCGTCGGCATTGTGCTCGACGATTTCGGCACCGGCTATTCGTCGCTGAGCTATCTGCGCCGCCATGCCATCGACAAGCTCAAGATCGACCGCTCCTTCGTGCGGCTTCTCGACGGCGACGGCAATTCGGGCGCCATCGTCAAGGCGCTGATCGATCTCGCCGGCGCGCTCAAGGTCGAGGTCACCGCCGAGGGCGTAGAGACCGAGGTGCAAAAGGCGCTGCTGGTCGCCATGGGCTGCCAGCAGCTGCAGGGCTACCTCTTGTCGCCGCCGCTGGAGCCGGCGCAATTGGTGGCGCTGCCCGGCCTGTCGTCGGCCAACGCAACGACGGAGGCGGCAGCGTCGGCCTGATCGTTCCTACCAGCCAGGCAGGATCTGGTTCGGCTTGCTCCGCTTCATCTTGGCGAAGGCGAGCGAGGCGAAATCGAAGCTTCCCGTTTCTTCGCCGAGCGGCACGGAAATATTGTCGAGGCTTTCCGAGATGTGCCGGGCCAGCGCGTCGACGATTTCGGGACGCGAGGTCTGGCCGCGCATGATGCCGATGCGGCAGTCGGGTAGGGCGCCAAAACCGTCGGCCTCGCCCAGCACTCGCATGCCGGGCCGCAGCGCGCATTCCGGCAGCACCGAGATCGCCAGCCCCGACAGCACCGCAGCGGTAATGACGGTCGCCGAGAAGCTGGTGAACAGGATTCGATAGTCGCGGCTTTGCCGGTCGAGCACATCGACGGCGGCGCGCCGCCAGATGCAGTTCGGCCGGCCGAAGGCCATCGGCAGCACTTCCTGTTCGTGCGTGGCATGGTTGGCCGAGGTCACCCATAGCAGCGGCTCGCGCCGCACCACTTCCGACTGGCCGCGCGTATCGTTGTGCGTCACCAGCGCAAGATCGAGATTGCCGCGCTTGATATGCTCGACCAAGCCTGGCGTAGGCTCGCAGATGACGGTCAGTTCGACGCGCGGGTTTGACCGTGTGAAGCGCGCCATGATCTCGGGCAGGAACCGGTCGGCATAGTCGTCGGGGGTGCCGATGCGGATGGTGCCTTCGAGCCGCTGGTCATCGAAGGCGGCCAGCGTTTCGCGGTTGAGATAGAGCAGGCGGCGCGCGTAGGAGAGCAGCTTGTCGCCTTCCTCGGTCAGCCTGTTGGTGCGGCCGTCCTTTTCGAACAGCGGCTTGCCGATCCGCTCTTCCAGCCGGCGCATCTGCATCGACACCGCCGATTGCGTGCGCAGCACTTCCTCGGCCGCGCGGGTAAAGCTGCCGGTATCGGCAATCGAGATGAAGGTCTGCAACTGGTCGAGATCGAGTGGCGCTTTCATCGGTCCAATCCATCACTAGCGTTGATGCTAAAGATTAGAAACATTCGTTGGATTAATCAATCGGTGCGTGGCAAATTCACATTGTCCACATGAAGGCATGTGAATCGAGACCGGAACGGCCGCTGTCCCCAGCGCCGATCGCCTGGTCTTGTCCAGTTCGAGTCTGAAGGAGACCGACATGACCACGTTTGATTTCGCCACCGAGACCTCGCGCATAACCTCGCGTCCGGCCGTTGCGACGCGCGTGGCCAACACCCTTCTCAATGCCTACCAGGCCTGGAAAAATCGCCGGGCCTTCTATCGCCTCGGCGAGATGTCGGACGCCGAACTCGCCGATATCGGCCTGACGCGCGCGGATCTCCATGTCGCCATCGATGTGCCGTTCGGCGCCGATCCGACCGTGAAGCTGCGTGCGATTGCGAGCGATCGTGCCGATACGATCGAAGATCTCGCCCGCCAGATAGCGTGATATCGGGCGCATTGTTTCGGTTGCCGTGAACCTTTCTCAGGCTCGCTGCGACCAACGAGTATAGCAGGCTCCCCACTCCCTGCCGGTTCCCCGCCGGCCAGCCTGCACACTGGCCCGGTCCTCCTCCAGGACCGGGCTTTTCTTTTAAAGCTCCGTCGTCATCGTGCGGTCTGCGCCGCGTCGCTTCGTTCCTTGCTCCGAAGCCGCGAAGGTCAGCGCCCAACTACCGCCAACTACCGCCGGTCCATGTCCCGCTTGAACTGGTCGAAGATCGTTTCCACGCCCTTCTGATAGTCGTCGCGCTGCTGGGCGCCCGTCTCGAACATCTTGCCGAAAATATCGTCGAACGGATTGCGTGGCCTGCCGCTCGGATTGGCCTGCGGTTGCGGCGCCTGGCGCTCCTGCGGTGCCTGTCGCGGCTGGGGTGCTTGCGGCTGCTGCGGCGCCGGCTGCCCACCGGGCAGGCCGAAGCCGCCACCACCGCCTTGCCGCATCATCTCTTCAAAAATCTTGCCCAGCGGGTTGTCGCCGTAAGGGCTCTGCGTCTGTTGCGGCTGTGTTGGCTGCTGCGGCCGGCCCTGCGGTTGCTGTGCCGCGCCACCGCCGAACATATCCTGCAGCACCTTGCCCAGCGGATTGTCGCCATAGGGGTTGGGCGCCTGTTGCGGCTGGCTTTGCGGCTGTTGGGCGCCGCCGCCGAACATGTCCTGCAGCACTTTGCCCAGCGGGTTCTCACCGTAAGGATTGGGTGCTGGCTGCGGCGCAGGCTGTGCCCCGCCGCCCGCCTGCCGCATCATCTGTTCGATGATCTCGCCGAGCGGATTGCTGCCGCCGCCGAAGCCACCGGCGGCCTGCATCTGACCCCCGGTCAACTGGTTTGTCGTCTGCTTGAACAATCCGCCCATCACCATCGAAGCGATGGCCGGCAGCATCTGCTGCAGGATCTGCTGGCTGACGCCGGTCGCCTGCGCGGCCTGGCTGGCCACCGCGCGCGACAGCTCCTTCGAGCCGAACAGATGACCCAGAATGCCATTGCCCTCATTGACGCCTTGCGGTGAGAACGCCCTGGTCGCGTCCTCGAAGTATTTGGCGTGCTGGCCGCTCGCCATCGCCGTCATGAAGGCGCCGAGCCCATAGGGATCGGCGGTGTTGCGTTGCAGCCCTTGCGAGAAGGCCGGCAGCAGAGCGGCGACAGCCGCCTGCGTCTGCTGCATGGAAAGCCCGTACTGCTGGGCAAGCGCCTGCATGCCGTTGCCGTTCTGCGCCTGCGCCAATATGTCGAACAAGGTAGGCATCGGTTTCTCCTCCCGGAAATCCTCGAGGGAGAACCTAGTTCGTTTCGATGTTCGATTGAAGCGGCTTTTGCCGCTGCTCAAGGCGCGACGCTAATACGCATATTCCATGAACACCGGCTCGATCGAGCCGCCCCAGCGCGTGTGGTAGGCCGACAGCATTTCCTCGGCACTGGTGGTACCGCGCGCCACGACTTCGTCCAGCGTGTTGAGGAACGAGGTCTCGTCATAGCCGTCGCGGTTCTTCCTGCCGCGATTTTTCAGCCCAAGGCGCGAAATGGTCATTACATCGCGGCCGATCTCACGCAGCGTCGTGTTGCGGAACGGCGCGGAAATGCCTTGTTCCGGCACCGCATTGCGCATCGCCAGCGTTTCTTCATAGGTCCAGCTCGAAGTCAGCGCCTCGGCGGCGTCGAGCGCGGCCTCGTCATAGAGCAGCCCGACCCAGAAGGCCGGCAGCGCGCAGATGCGGCGCCACGGCCCGCCATCGGCGCCGCGCATTTCGAGGAAGCGCTTCAGCCTGACGTCAGGGAACAGGGTCGACAGATGGTTCGCCCAGTCGCCCATGGTGGGCAGTCCGTCCGGTACTTCATTGCGGGCAACGCCGGCCATGAACTGGCGGAAGGTGATGTGCGTCATGTCGTGATAGTGGCCGTCGCGGATGACGAAATACATCGGCACGTCGAGCGCCCATTCGACATAGTCGGCAAAGCCGAACTCGGGCGAGAAGCAGAATTCGAGCAGGCCCGAGCGTTGGTTGTCGGTGTCGCGCCAGATGTCGCCGCGCCAGCTCTGCAGCCCGTTCGGCCGGCTGTCGGTGAAGGGCGAGTTGGCAAACAGCGCCGTCGACAGTGGCTGCAGCTTCAGCGACACCTGCATCTTGCGGCGCATGTCGGCTTCGCTTTCGAAGTCGAGGTTCACCTGGATGGTGCAGGTGCGATACATCATGTCGAGCCCCTTGGTGCCGACCTTGGGCATGTAGCGGGTCATGATTTCGTACCGCGATTTCGGCATTTTCGGCGTCTCGGCGAGCGACCATTTCGGACTGCCGCCGAGGCCGAGAAAGCGGATGCCCATCGGCTCGGCGATCTCGCGTACCTGCGCCAGATGCGCATTGCCCTCCCGGCAGGTCTGGTGGATCGTTTCCAGCGGCGCGCCGGACAGCTCGAACTGGCCGCCAGGCTCCAGCGAGATCGCGCCCTGTCCGGTCGGCTCGACCAGGCCGATGATGCGGCCGTCATCGATGATCGGGTCCCAGCCGAGCTTTTGCTGCATGCCTTCGAGGATGGCGCGGATGCCGCGCTCGCCGCCATAGGGCACCGGCGCGTTCCCGTCGACATAGAAGGGGAACTTCTCGTGCTCGGTCCCGATGCGCCACTTGTCGCGCGGCTTGTTGCCTTCGGCCAGATGCTCGACCAGTTCGTCGATGCCTTCGATTGGCCGGAAATCTGTTGTGTCGCGCGCCATGGGGCCCCCTCTGCGGCTCTCGGAGCCCGCCGGCGCTAAATGGACGAAATGTCAGCAGCCGATCAAGCGAAAAATCCTGAGCCACAGGTCAACAGGAATTGATCTTTACGCTTCTTACCAGTCTCCGACCGTCGCCTGCATCACCGCAAGCGCCGCTACAGCTGCTGTGTCAGCGCGCAGGATGCGCGGTCCGAGCGGGATGGCAGTGACGAAGGGGAGCGCCCGCAGCATCTTGCGTTCGTCGTCGGAAAAGCCGCCTTCCGGCCCGACCAGCAGCGCCAGCTTCCTCTCAGGTATTGCCTGCAATGCCGGCAGCGGGTTGTTGGTCGAGGCATCCTCGTCGCAGAAGATAAGCCGGCGTTCCTTGTCCCAGCCGGAGAGCAGGCGCTCGAATTTCTCGGCCTCGCGCACTTCCGGCACCGCCAGTATGCCGCATTGCTCGGCCGCCTCGACGACATTGGCGCGCAGCCGGTCGATGGAGGGTTTTGCCAATTGCGTGTGCTGGGTGATCACCGGCTGCAGGATGCCGGCGCCCATCTCCACCGCCTTCTGCACGAGATAGTCGAGCCGCCCCTGCTTCAGCGGCGCGAAGCAATAAACTAGATCGGGCAAAGGCGGTTGCGGCCGCTGTTGGCTGAGCACTCTCAGCCGCACCGCCTTCTTCGACGTCGAAGCGATCGCCGCCGACCACTCGCCGTCGCGGCCGTTGAAGACCAGAATCTCGGCGCCTTCGCCGAGCCGCAGCACATGCATGAGGTAATGGCTTTGCTGCTGGCCGGCATCGAATTCGATGTCGGCTGCGAGATCGTCGGCCAAGAACAGCCGCTGCATCTTGTAATTGGCGCGCATCGCCGAGGAATGGGCGAGGCGGTGCCTGGCGTCAAGTCTCGGCGGAACGATGCCACACCGGTTCAAAACCGTGCCGCAGCACCGAAACGGTCGTGGCCGGTGTGAGCAGGCGCAGCGAACGGCCGGCAAGGCTGTCGAAGGCCGCCGCATCGCCATAGCCTGCGAACGACCAGGGCAGCGCGTTGCCGCCGCGCAGCGCATAGGCCGAGCCGCCATCCGCGATCATCGCTCCGTCCGGCAATTCGGCAAGCTCTCCCATGGTGACATCGGGTGGCTTGCCGCCCGAAGCCAGCCGCTCCTTGTGCAGCCGCTTGTCCACCATTGGCGCGCGCGGTTCGTTTACACCGAAGACTTTGCCGAAACGCCCGACAAAATCCGTGGCTCGCTCACGCCGGCAATAGAAACAGGGACGGTGCCCGGCGGCCAGCGCCGTCACCTCGTCGAGGAAGAACAACTCGGTCCAGCCGGCCCTGCCGCCCGGCCGGTTCCTGCCCATCGGCTCGCGCCGCACATTGCGGAATTCGCAAACGCAGATGATCCAGGCCGGCAAGGCCCAACGCTTTTTCAGCAGCGTCTTGGTCTCAGGATCGTGGATGATGCCGCGATTGCCGGTGAACAGGCCGCGCTCGGATTTGGCATGGATGGCGCCGAACGGATCGACCCGGTTCTGCAGTGGCATAGCTCTCTCCCGAATACGCATCTTGGCTGCAATGCTGGCGACATGATATCGCTCGTCGCGTCATTTCATGTCAGCAGGGTTTTGCGATGCGGGTGCTGGTGGTCCAGAACTACGACAACACCGGCCTTGGCCAGGTTGGTGCCGCGCTCGCCGAAGCCGGCGCCGATCTCGACCTGCGCCGGCCCTACAAGGGCGATGCGCTGCCAGACGACGCGACCGGACACGATGCCATGGTGATGCTGGGCGGCGGTCAGAATGCGCTGGCCGACGATGACTACCCGTATTTCCCGGCGCTGCTCGAACTGACCCGCGATTTCGCCGCCAAGGATCGCTCGGTTCTCGGTATCTGCCTGGGCAGCCAGTTGGTTGCCCGCACTTTCGGCGGTGAGAACCAGATCGGCGGCGCCTCGGAATTCGGCTGGCACAAGGTATCGCTGACGCCGGATGCCAGAACCGATCCGGTGCTTGGCGCACTTCCCCAGGATTTCCCCATCTTCGAATGGCACGACGACACTTTCGCGCTGCCGTCAAATGCGGTGCGGCTTGCCGGCAGCGAAATTGCCGAGAACCAGGCGTTCCGTATCGGCCGCGCCGTCTACGGCTTCCAGTTCCATTTCGAGGCCGACCGGCCGATGGTGAGGGACTGGAGCACGTCCTTCGCGCCGCTGATTGCCGATCGCCATCCCGACTGGCACGACCGCCTCGACAGCGAAATGGCTCTCAACGGCCCCGAGGCTGATGCCGCGGGCTTGGCCATTGCCCGCGCCTGGGTGGCGACGATCTGAACCCAGCCAACGCGCGGCCGTTGCATAATTGGCACGCGGCGGGGAATCTGCCGGGGACAACTTCTTTCGTCCTTGGTTTGTGGCCGAACGCCATCCTACAAGGCGCGCGCTATGCATCGGCAATGCAACCGCGATGAACCTTCTGTGTGATCCGCGCGACACACCGCCGATACAGAATCGACCTACAAGCGCGAAATCGTCGAAACTTTGAGACGAATTCTCGGTTTCAACCCATTGGTAACCGCCTCGTGCCCAGATGCAGGAAGCTCAACTAGAGATGACGTCCGTGAAAGCAGCGCTTCTGTCCTTTGTCATGCTGTCTGCCATCGTTTTGTGCGGTCTCGGCATTTATTCCGCCGATGCAGCCAACAACCATCAGGCCGTCGACGGCTACGGCGTCACCGCCGCGCTTCGCTAAAACGCTTTTCCCTGCACAGTCAGGATACGCTTGTCCGCGCCGTCCACGGCGAGCGCGCTGAGCATGCCTGACTGCCAGGCGAGCGTGTCGACATTGACGCGGTTCGGCATCACCTCCGCCTGCGGCACCGGTGTGTGGCCGTGCACGATCACCTTCGGGTAAAGCCCTGGATGGTTGTGGAAGACGTCGCGGATCCAGACCAGATCCTGCGGGCTCTGGCTCTCCAGCGGCACGTCAGGCCTGACGCCGGCATGGCAGAAGAAGAAATCACCTGATATCAGTGACAATTGCAGCGACCGCAGGAAGTCGACATGGGCTTGCGATACAGCATTGACCAGTGCCTGGTGTCCCCGCCGTAACGCCTCGCCCTTGCCGAACCAGCTTGCGTGTCCCGCTAGGTCGACGCCATAGGATTGTGCCGTCTGCACGCCGCCATAGCGGATGAACAGCCCTTCCGGGTCAGGCTCGTCGAGAAAATCGAGGAAGCCGATATCGTGGTTGCCGGCGAGCATCAGATGCCGTGGATCGCGTTTCTGTACCTCGATCAGGAAGTCTATGACGCCCTTGGACTCTGGTCCGCGGTCGACATAGTCGCCGAGGTGGATGACGCGCCAATCGCTGGTCGGCTTGTATTCGAGTTCGCTCTCGATGCGGCGATGCATGGCCGCGAGCAGGTCGAGCCGGCCATGCACGTCGCCGATCGCATAGAGGCGCATGCCATCGGGTGCGCGCGCGTCGAGGTAGTGGATGCCGGTCTCGGTCAAGGCGGCTTCGTCTCCGTGATCCAGCGAGGCTAGGGTCTAATCGGTGAACAAGACCCTATCGCCGCAACTGGTCCTTGCCCATCTCGGTCACCAGCCGTTTGCCGCACAGTGCCAGCGTGATGTCCATCTCCTTGCGGATGATGTCCAGCGCCAGGGTCACGCCTTGCTTGCCCATGGCGCCCAACCCGTACAGGAACGGGCGGCCGATATAGGTGCCCTTGGCGCCGAGGCAAAGCGCCTTCAGCACGTCCTGGCCCGAGCGGATGCCGCCGTCCATATGCACCTCGATCCTGTCGCCGACGGCATCGGCGATCTCTTCCAGCGCCATGATTGACGACGATGCGCCGTCGAGCTGGCGCCCGCCATGGTTGGAAACGATGATGGCGTCGGCGCCGGTCTCGACCGCCATCAGCGCGTCCTCCTTGTCGAGAATGCCTTTCAGGATCAGCTTGCCGCCCCAACGTTCCTTGATCCAGGCGACATCCTTCCACGACAGATGCGGGTCGAACTGCTCCGTCGTCCACGATGCCAGCGAAGCGACGTCGCCGACGCCCTTGGCATGGCCGACAATGTTGCGGAAGGTGCGGCGCTTGGTGCCGGCAATGCCCATCAGCCAGCGTGGCCGCATGGCGATGTTGGCAATGTTGGCCAGCGTCATCTTGGGCGGCGCCGACAGCCCGTTGCGGACATCCTTGTGGCGCTGCCCCAAGATCTGCAGGTCGAGCGTCAACACCAGCGCCGAGCATTTTGCAGCCTTCGCCCTGTCGATCAGGTCGAGCACGAAATCCTTGTCGCGAAGCACGTAGAGCTGGAACCAGAACGGCTTCTTGGTCACCGACGCGACATCCTCGATCGAGCAGATGCTCATCGTCGACAGCGTGAACGGCACGCCGAATTCCTCTGCCGCCTGCGCGGCCAGCATCTCGCCATCGGCATGCTGCATGCCGGTCATTCCAGTTGGGGCAAGCGCCACCGGCATCGCCACTTTCTCGCCGATCATGGTCGATTCCAGCGAGCGGTTGCTCATGTCGACCAGCACGCGCTGACGGAATTTTATCTTCTGGAAGTCCTCCTCGTTGGCGCGGTAGGTGCTTTCGGTCCAGGAGCCGGAATCGGCATAGTCGTAGAACATCTTCGGCACCCGCCGGCGCGCCAGGTCCTTGAGATCGGCAATGGTGAGGATGTCGCTCATGGTGGTTCCTCGTTAGCCAGTCGTCTTGAAGCCGTCGTCGGCGTCGGAGCGCTGCTTGAGCCTGAGCCGCGACACGCGCTGCCAGTCGCCGCTGCGTTCGGCCTCGAGCATCGAGCGTTCGACATAGGAGATATGGTCCATCGCCGCTTGGCGGGCAGCTGAGGGATCGCCGGCCTTCACGGCTTTGTAGATCGCGCCGTGCTGGGCCAGCAGCGCCTCGCGCGCTCCGGGCACGCTGAACACCAGAAGCCGGTTCTGGAACACGCCTTCAGACAGCAGCCGGTAGCAGGAGCGCAGTGTGTGCAAGAGGATGATGTTGTGCGCGCATTCGCACACAGCATGGTGGAACTCGACGTCGATTTCCGCCTCGTCGTCGAAATCGCCGGTGCGGTGCGCCTCGTCCATGCGCGCCATGATGCGGTCGAGCAGCGCAATGTCGTCCGCTGTCGCGCGCCGCGCCGCATATTCGGCCGCAACACCTTCGATCTCGCGGCGGTATTCCAGATAGTCGGTCACCGCCTTGCGGTGCATCGAGATGAGGTCGGTCACCGGCTTGGTGAACAACTGGCCGATGACGTCGGCGACATGGGTGCCGCCGCCGGCCTTGGTGATCAGCAGCCCGCGCCCTTCCAGCGCCTTCAGCGCATCGCGCAGGATCGGCCGCGACACGTCGAACTGGCGCGCCAGCTCGCGCTCGCCCGGCAGCCGGTCGCCGGTGCGCAGCACGCCTTCAAGGATCAGGCTTTCGATCTGCTGCACCACCTCGTCGGCGGTGCGCGAATGCTCGATCCTGGAGAAAATATCGCTCAACGGGGGCATGGGAAATTGAACCGGCGTCGCGCAAGATAAAGCCAGCGTCGCCAACTGGTCAAATTATTTATCCAATTTGCCCAATCGGGTCGGTCTGCGCGTCGCGCCGGCAGGACCTACGATGCTAGACTTTGGTGTTTACGCGCCTCATGGATTGCCTTTAGAGGACGCCATCACACGAAGGGTCGAGAACAGGGGGACCACCGTGTCGGACGAGACGTCCAACCTCGAATTCCAGCCGCGCGCCCAGGGCAGCGTGATGGGCTTTCCCGCGCATGAGGGACGGCCCGGCGCGATCGGCGAGGTACATGCCCGGCCGCATCCGCTGATCGAGAAGCCGCGCGTGCTTGTGCAACTCGCCTTCATGACCGAGGGCGGCTCCGGCGTCGACATGGCCGTGCTCTCCGAACTGTCGCGGCGCCTCGGCATCGCGGCGCCCGACCGTCATGCCCGCCACCACGCCATGAAGTGGGGCAAGGGTACGCTGCGCTGGGAGCGGCATACGGAATTCTCGACCTATCTTTGGGAAGGGCCGCTTGCCGAAAGCGGCAGGGCGCAGGAGGATTCTCCTTTCGGCAACGGGTTCTCGCCGCCGGGAACGGTGATCTCAGGCATAAGGCTGGAGATCCGCAAATGGACGCCGGCAAGCGAGAAGCTGATTGCGGCCTTCGACCCGACGAGCCTCTGCTATTCGCTGGTCGAGCGCGGCAATGCGGCCATCGTCACCGATTTCCGCCAGGACGGCGACGGCCTGACCCGCATCCTGGTGCTTGATCGCGGCCTGACGCCGGCGCGGACCGGCGCGCTGTCGCAGCGGCTGATCGACGTCGAGACGTATCGCACGCTTGCCATGCTCGGCCTGCCGCTGGCGCTGACGCTGTCGGGCCGCGCCCGCCGCATCGAGGACCGGCTGGCGCAGACCACGCTGGAAATGAAGGCCGCTGAAACCCGCGACAGCCAGACGCTGCTCGCCGACCTGACCGAGCTTGCCGCTGAACTCGAGGCTGATGCCGCCTCCAGCCTCTATCGCTTCGGCGCCAGTCGCGCCTATGACGGCATCGTTGTCGAGCGGCTGGAAGCGCTGGAGGAAGAAGCCGTGCCCGGCTACGACACCTGGGGCGGCTTCCTGCAGCGGCGGGTGGCACCCGCCATGCGCACCTGCCGGTCGGTCGAGGAGCGCCAGGCCAACCTGTCGCGAAAACTGACCCGCGCCACGACGCTGCTGCGCACGTGGGTCGATGTCGAGGTCGAGAAGCAGAACCGCGATCTGCTGGCGTCGATGAACAACCGCGCCCGGCTGCAACTGCGGTTGCAGCAGACGGTCGAGGGCCTGTCGGTGGCAGCAGTGTCCTACTATGTCGTCGGCCTGATCTCCTATCTCGCCAAGGGCGCATCGATCTTCGGCCATGCCTTTGCACCCGAAATCGTCACTGCCGCGGCGGTGCCGGTCGCCATCCTGCTGGTCTGGTGGGGCGTGCGGCGAGTCAGGCGGATGCACTCCGAGCCGGCGAAACATCCGGGGGAGTAGGAGCGCACTTTACCCTCCCCCTTGTGGGGAGGGTCGATCCGCATAGCGGATCGGGGTGAGGGTGCTCGTAAAGAGCTTTCGTCGCGCGGACCCCCACCCCGCTCACTGCGTTCGCGACCCTCCCCACAAGGGGGAGGGTTAAGATCCATAGCGGCAGATTGCCGCTGCGGAAGGCGGGCAGTACGCTCTTTGCCCGACGCGGTGTTTGCAACATCCGGATGTAACTGGTAAAAGATTTTTACCAGCTAAGCGGAGGACGCCGCCGATGTCCGGCCTTGTCATGCCCAAGCCAGACGACGCCACGATGCGAAGGCGGGCGGAGATCGTCGCCGATATGCGCATCATCGTGCCGGGCGAGGGCGTCGTCGACGCCACCAACGAAATGCGCGCCTTCGAAAGCGACGGTCTCACCGCCTACCGGCAATTGCCGCTGGTCGTGGTGCTGCCGGAAACGGTGGCGCAGGTGTCGCGGGTGCTGAAATACTGCAACGACCGCAACATCCGTGTCGTGCCGCGCGGCTCCGGAACCTCACTCTCCGGCGGCGCGTTGCCGCTCGAGGATGCCGTGCTGCTGGTCATGAGCCGCTTCAACCGCATCCTTGCGATCGACTATCCCGATCGCGTCGTCGTCGCTCAGCCCGGCGTCACCAATCTCGGCATCACCACCGCCGTCGAGCAGGAGGGCTTCTACTATGCGCCCGATCCATCCTCCCAGATCGCCTGCTCGATCGGCGGCAATGTCGCTGAAAATTCCGGCGGCGTGCACTGCCTGAAATACGGCCTGACCGCTAACAATGTGCTGGGCATCGAGATGGTGCTGATGAACGGCGAGGTGGTGCGGCTTGGCGGCAATCATCTGGACTCGGAAGGCTATGATCTCCTCGGCGTCATGACGGGGTCCGAAGGCCTGCTCGGCGTCGTCACCGAGGTCACCGTGCGCATCCTGAAAAAGCCGGAGACGGCCCGCGCTCTGCTGATCGGCTTTCCGACCAGCGAGCAGGGCGGCCAATGCGTCGCCGACATCATCGGCGCCGGCATCATCCCTGGCGGCATGGAGATGATGGACCGGCCGGCGATCCATGCCGCGGAGGATTTCGTCCATGCCGGCTACCCCCTTGATGTCGAGGCGCTGCTGATCGTCGAACTCGACGGGCCGGGCGTCGAGGTCGATCACCTGATCGGTCTCGTCGAAGCGATCGCCTACAGGAACGGCTCCACCACATGCCGCGTCTCGCAATCCGAACAGGAGCGGCTGAGCTTCTGGGCCGGTCGCAAGGCGGCCTTCCCGGCGGTCGGCCGCATCTCGCCCGACTATTACTGCATGGATGGCACCATCCCGCGCAAGGAATTGCCGGGTGTGCTCGCCGGCATGCGCGAACTGTCGGAGAAATACGGCCTCGGCGTCGCCAACGTCTTCCACGCCGGCGACGGCAATCTGCATCCGCTGATCCTCTATGACGCCAACGTGCCGGGCGAACTCGACAAGGCGGAAAGTTTTGGCGCCGACATCTTGCGGCTCTGCGTCAAGGTCGGCGGCGTCTTGACCGGCGAGCACGGCGTCGGCGTCGAGAAGCGCGATTTGATGCCGGAGATGTTCAACCAGATCGACCTCGACCAACAAATGCGCGTCAAATGCGCCTTCGATCCCAACCATCTGCTCAACCCGGGAAAAGTGTTCCCGCAACTGCGCCGCTGCGCGGAGCTTGGACGCATGCATGTGCATCGCGGCCAGGTGGCGTTTCCGGACATTCCGAGGTTTTGAGTGGCTAAGTTGGCGCGTGAACACCCCCCTCTGTCCTGCCGGACATCTCCCCCTCAAGGGGAGAGATTGGCAGCTTGCGCGCCTTACCCTTCCTTCAAGGTCGGAGATTGGCGAAATCGGACGCGACTTCCGATCTCCCCCCTTGAGGGGGAGATGTCCGGCATGACAGAGGGGGGCGCGAAGGAACTCGACCCATCTTCGCCATGACGACCTTCACCCCCACCACATCGGCCGAGATCCTCTCCACCGTCCAATGGGCGGCGGCGGAAGAGTCACCTTTGGAAATCATCGGCCACGGCTCCAAGCGCGGCATCGGCCGGCCACAGCAGAGCGAACACACGCTCGATCTTTCGAAGCTCACCGGCGTCACCCTCTACGAGCCGGCCGAGTTGGTGCTGTCGGCCAAGGCCGGCACGCCGCTTTCCGAGATCGAAAACCTGCTCGCCGAAAACGGCCAGCAGCTCGCCTTCGAACCGATGGATTACGGTCCTTTACTCGGCGGCGAGCCCGGCAAGGGCACCATCGGCGGCGTGCTTGCCGCCAACCTGTCCGGCCCGCGCCGGCTGAAGGCGGGCGCCGCGCGCGACCATATTCTGGGCATCAATGCGGTTGCCGGACGCGGCGAGGCTTTCAAGTCCGGCGGCCGCGTCGTCAAGAATGTCACCGGCTACGATCTGTCGAAGCTGATGGCCAACAGCTGGGGCACGCTGGCCGTGTTCACCGATGTCACCTTCAAGGTGCTGCCGGCGGCCGAGACCGAGGTGACGCTTGCCATGCGCGGCCTACTCGACGATGCCGCCTCTGCCGCCATGGCGCTGGCGCTCGGCTCCAGCGCCGAAGTGTCGAGCGCGGCCCATCTGCCCGAACGCATCGCCGCGCGCGTTGCCGGGGGCAGTCTAGGCACCGACGCTGCAACGCTGCTGCGCGTCGAAGGGTTTGGCCCATCGGTCGCCTATCGCATTGAGGCGCTGAAGACCCTGCTGAAAAATGCCGGCCCGCTGCAGGAGATCGCAGGTGAGACATCGCATACCCTCTGGCGTGACATAAGGGACTGCACGCCATTCGCCGACAGTAGCGAAAAGCCGGTCTGGCGCGTCTCCATGGCGCCGTCTCAGGCCCATCAGATGGTGCTGACGCTGCGCATGCAGATCGGTGCCAGCGCCTTCTACGACTGGCAGGGCGGGCTGGTCTGGCTGCGCATGGAGGAGGGCGATCCCGAGGCCGCCCTGCTGCGCGGGCTAATCAGAAAGCTTGGCGGCGGCCACGCCACGCTGGTGCGCGCCACCCCTTCGCATCGCGCCGCCGTCCCGGTGTTCGAGCCGCAGGCACCGCATAAGGCCGCACTGTCGGCGCGGCTCAAGGCCGAGTTCGATCCCAAGTCCATCCTCAATCCCGGCCGCATGGCCCAAGGCTAAGATAATGCAAACCAACTTCTCCCTTGCCCAGCTTGCTGATCCGCATGTCGCGGAATCGGAGAAGATCCTGCGCAAATGCGTGCATTGCGGCTTCTGCACC
The DNA here is from genome assembly GCF_040323635.1 of Mesorhizobium sp. M0037. Classification (NCBI taxonomy): domain Bacteria; kingdom Pseudomonadati; phylum Pseudomonadota; class Alphaproteobacteria; order Hyphomicrobiales; family Phyllobacteriaceae; genus Mesorhizobium; species Mesorhizobium sp. M0037. The sequence goes on from NZ_JAMYVB010000021.1 coordinate 96,751, forward strand.
GCCACCTGCCCGACCTATGTGACGCTTGGCAACGAACTGGATTCGCCGCGCGGCCGCATCTATCTCATCAAGGACATGCTGGAGAACGGCCGCCCGGCCGACAAGCAGATCGTCACCCATATCGACCGCTGCCTGTCCTGCCTGGCCTGCATGACCACCTGCCCGTCGGGCGTCAATTACATGCATCTGGTCGACCATGCCCGCGCCCATATCGAGGAAACTTACAAGCGGCCGCTGCTCGACCGGCTCACCCGCGCCATGCTGGCCTTCGTGCTGCCCTATCCCGCGCGCTTTCGCGCCGCGCTGAAATTGGCGAGACTCGGCAAGCCATTCATTGGTCTGTTCGAAAAGGTGTCGGCCCTGAAGCCGCTCAGCGCGATGCTGAAGCTGGCACCGGCCTCGATCCCGACGGTCTCGCCAATGGCCTCTTCCGGCATTCATGCCGGGCAGGGGACGAAGAGAGGCCGCGTCGCCATTCTCACGGGCTGCGCCCAATCGGTGCTCGACCCCGCCATCAACGAGACGACGATTGCATTGCTGACCAGGCTTGGCGTCGAGGTCGTGGTGCCGCAGGGCGAAGCCTGCTGTGGCGCGCTGGTCCATCATATGGGCCGCGAGGCAGCAGCCCTTGCCTCGGCACGGCAGAATGTCGATGCGTGGACGCGTGCCATCGACCAGGGCGGGCTCGACGCCATCGTCATCACCGCGTCGGGCTGCGGCACCACCATCAAGGATTACGGCTTCATGCTGCGCCTCGATCCGGCCTACGCCGACAAGGCCGCGCGGGTCTCGGCGCTGGCCAGGGACATCACCGAATATCTCTCAGGCCTCGATCTGCCGGAGCCGGTGCGCAAGCGGGGCACCGTTGTCGCCTACCACTCCGCTTGTTCGATGCAGCACGGTCAGAAGATCATCCGCCAGCCGAAGGAATTGCTGTCCAAGGCGGGCTTCGTCGTGCGCGAACCGCGCGAGGGGCATCTGTGCTGCGGCTCCGCCGGTACCTACAACATCCTGCAGCCGGAGATTTCCGCAAGGTTGCGTGACCGCAAGGTGAAGAACATCGAGGCGACCGACGCCGAAATCGTCGCCACCGGCAACATCGGCTGCATCACCCAGATCGCTTCCGCCGCGAAGCTGCCGGTGGTGCACACGATCAAGCTGCTCGACTGGGCCTATGGTGGTCCGAAGCCGGAGGGCGTCTCCGAAGGAAACCTGGTCGCCGCCGAGTAAGCAGCTATTCCGCTGCCAGCCGGTCCACCACGCCATACGTCGCCTGGTAGCGCGCGCGCTGGCGGCTGAGCGCTACCATTGTGTTGCGCAGCAGGATCGCCACGGTGATCGGACCGACGCCGCCGGGCACCGGCGTGATCCAGGACGCGACTTCCTTCACGCTCTCGGTGTCGACGTCGCCGACGATGCGGCTCGTGCCGTCCGGGCCGATCTCGGAATTGATGCCGATGTCGATGACGGCCGCACCGGGCTTCACCATGTCGGCCTTGATCAGCCTGGGCTTGCCGACGGCGACGAACAGTGCGTCGGCGCGGCGCGCATGGGCGGCCACCGAGCGCGTCATGTGATGGCACACCGTCACCGTTGCGCCTTCGCTCATCAGCAGGAAGGCAATCGGCTTGCCGACGATCTCGGAATGGCCGACGACGACGACTTCGAGCCCCTTGAGGTCGAGGCCGGTTTCCTTCAACAGCTCGACCGAGGCCGCCGCCGTGCAGGGCGCGAGATCGAGCTGGTTGTAGACGATGTTGCCGATCGAGGCGGGATGCATGCCCTCGACGTCCTTCAGCGGATGCACCGCAGCCTGCAGCGTCTTGATCGGGATGTGGGCCGGCACCGGCCGCTGGATGATGATGCCGGTGACGCGCGGGTCGGCGTTCAGGCCATGGATCGCCGCCTCGAGTTCGCCGGCGCTGATGTCGGCGGGGAACCGCCGCTCCTCGAAACCGATCCCGGCAAGGGCGGCCTTGGCGCGCTGGTTGCGCACATAGACATCGACGGCAGCGGTATCGCCGACGGTGATCGACACCAGCTTGGGCGGAAAACCTTCGCGGTGGCGATGGCGGCATCCTCGCGTACGGATGCCATGATGCGCTGGGCGACCGGACCGCCCCGGAGATAGCGGCTATCGTCTGGCGGAGACATGGCTGAACCTTTGCAGCGAGTTTGGCGCAGGGGAGTTTGGCCGTCCCTATAGCAGGGGAAATGCGGCAAGGCAGCGTGAAAGCGAACCGTCATCCCCCTGGCGCGACGTTCTGGCGCAGCCTGGCTCAGCTACCGATGCAAAGAGAAAGGGCAGCGCGGTTTCCCAGGCTGCCCTTTTCTGACTGGCCGCATCCCCACACGGCCCGTCCCCCGTAAACTCTTCCCGATCCCTGAAGGTCTAGCCTTCTGAACCAGATGATTCGGTAGCCGACTATATCACGACCACGGTCGTTCCAACATTGACCCTCTCGTAAAGGTCAACCACGTCCTCGTTGCGCATGCGGATACAGCCGGAAGACACCGAGCCGCCGATGGTCCATGGCTGGTTGGTGCCGTGGATGCGGTATTCCGTCGTGCCGAGATAGAGCGCGCGGGCGCCAAGCGGGTTTTCCTCGCCGCCGGCCAGATAGGTCGGGAGGTAGCGGCCCTTGGCGGCCTCTCGCTTGATCATCTCCGCTGGCGGGCGCCAGTCCGGCCAGACGCGCTTGTTGGTGATCTTGTGCGTGCCAGACCATTCGAAGCCAGGCTTGCCGGTGCCGACGCCATAGCGCCGCGCCTTGCCGTTCTTCTCGACCAGGAACAGGAAGTTCTGCGTCGTATCGATGACGATCGTGCCCGGCTTCTGCGGGCCGTCATAGGCGACTTCCTGCGGCAGGTAGAGCGGATTGATCTGCGGCCGCATCACCACGCGCTTGGCCGGCGCCTGCACGGAAGCAGTGCGCACCCGATCGGGTCGCGCCGGCTGCGCATAGCGAAGGCGTGGCTGCTGCTGCACGAACTGGCGGCTCTGCCGCACGATGCCGGGCGCGCGGCCAAGCTGCAGCACCCAGGGCGCTGAAAGGTCGGGGCTCACCATAACCGGCGGCCTGTCGGCATAGCGGTCGTTGGCGGCACACGAGGTGACGCCGGCGGCCAGAATGGCCACGGCGCCGAGCACGGAACGCAAAAAGATCTTCATCGGAACGCACCTTGATCGTCGAACGGACGGAGGCGGAACTTGCCCCCGGTTGCGCGATCCTTGGCGCGAAGCGGCAACCGAAACATGAATCGGAATGCGTAAAATGCCGCTTTGTCAGTAAACCTTTTGGTGTGGTTACCGCCGGGTTCAGGAATCTGGTAAAGCCGCGGTAAATGCAGCGCGAAAGCGCGTTAACGGATGGATTGGCCATGGCGCAAGACAACACCGGACTGCTTACCGGCTCCGACGGGATCACGCGCTGCTTCTGGCACGGCAATCTGCCGGACTATCTGCACTACCACGACCATGAATGGGGCCGGCCGGTCGCCGACGACCGCAGGCTGTTCGAAAAAATCTGCCTGGAAGGCTTTCAGTCCGGCCTGTCCTGGCTGACCATTCTGCGCAAGCGCGAGAATTTCCGCGAGGCCTTCGCCGGTTTCGACTTCGACAAGGTCGCCGCCTTCACCGACGAGGATGTCGAGCGCCTGGTCGCCAATGCCGGCATCATCCGTCACCGCGGCAAGATCGTCTCGACCATCAACAACGCCAAACGGGCGTGCGAAATGGTCGACGAGTTCGGTTCGCTGGCCGCCTGGTTCTGGAAGTTCGAGCCGGGGCCGGACGAGCGGCCGGAGATCGTCGACCTCGCCCACCTGCGCGCCAACCCAACGACAGCGGTTTCGATCAGGATTTCGAAGGAGTTGAAAAAGCGCGGCTGGAGCTTTGTCGGACCGACGACGGTCTATGCCTTCATGCAAGCGATGGGCCTGGTCAATGACCATCTCGAAGGGTGCGTGTGCCGGGAGCAGGTGGAGAAGGAACGCAAGGCCTTTAAGAGGCCGAAGTAGGGCGCTGTCCCCCGACCTCCCCCTTGTGGGCCCTTGTGGGGAGGTCGCGCCGAAGGCGCGGGTGGGGGTATCTTGGCGCCGCACCCCCACCCCGACGCTACGCGTCGACCCTCCCCACAAGGGGGAGGGTAAGGAACTCACGTCCCGCTGGCGCCCGTCAGAAAAAGCCCGGCGACAATCGCCGCCAGTGCCGCAAAGGCCGGATAAATCACCAGCAATCCAGTCATCAGCGCCTCGCGCACGGTGGAACCCTTGCGCTCGTCGGCAGTGACCTCAAACGGACCGGGGCTCGCCGTCACATGCGCACGGCTCTCGGCCGGCCGCAGCCGGACTTCATGCAAGCCGCCGTCTCTGATATCGAATTTGCGTGCCGCAGTCATGGCCCCAACCCTTTGTTTCGGCGCGCTTATCGGCTCTGATTGTGTCGGCACGATGCCGCGCCGATGGCGGAATTGTTTCCTTTTGGTGCGTTTTGTTTCGAAGGAGAAGGAAAGAGCGCAAACCCTTGCCGCACCAAGCCGCTTCGGTTAGGACACGCCGACTCCAAACAAGTCATCGATTACTTAGCGAAAAGACCCATCCCATGGCCGACAAATCGGAAAAGACGAAAGCGCGGCTGCCGCGCGGCTTTGCCGACCGCAGCGCCGACGATATCCGCGCCGTCGAGAAGATGATGGCGACGATCCGTTCGGTCTATGAGCTCTACGGTTTCGAGCCGGCCGACCAGCCCCTGATCGAATACACCGATGCGCTGGGCAAGTTCCTGCCCGACCAGGACCGGCCTAATGAGGGCGTATTTTCTTTCCAGGACGATGACGAGCAGTGGCTGTCGCTGCGCTACGATTTGACCGCGCCGACGGCGCGCTATGTCGCCGAGAATTTTGAGCGGCTGCCAAAACCCTATCGCAGCTACCGGTCCGGCTGGGTGTTCCGCAATGAAAAGCCCGGCCCGGGCCGCTTCCGCCAGTTCATGCAGTTCGACGCCGACACCATCGGCACGCCGGGGGTCGCGGCCGATGCCGAGATGGCCATGATGATGGCCGACGTGATGGAAGCGCTCGGCATCAAACGCGGCGACTACGTCATCCGCGTTAACAACCGCAAAGTCCTGGATGGCGTGCTGGAGGCGATTGGCCTTGGCGGCGATGAGAATGCCGGCCGCCGGCTGACGGTGCTGCGCGCCATCGACAAGCTGGACAAGCTCCGACCGGAAGGCGTGAGGCTCCTGCTTGGCCCAGGACGGTGGGACGGCGGCAAGGAAGGGGATGGCGATTTCGCCAAGGGCGCCGGACTGAATGAGGGGCAGATTGATAAGTTTGAATTTCTGTTTGCCTGCTTTGAAGGGCGTACAGTAGCAGATGTCGGTTTATCACCCGACGAGCCAGTTTATAGGAAACCTAACGAGTTAGACCTCCTAGCTGCCCAAGCTCAAGAAGCTGGCTGCTATTCGCTGCCGTTAGGTGTGCTGCGTTCCGCTTTCTTCAAATTTGGTGGCGATGCCAACGCAACTCAAAGTGGCTTCGATGGCTACAACGAGTTGTTCGATATCGGAAAGATGTTAGTTGCGGCAGGCTACGATGACCGAGTCGCAATCGATCCCTCCGTCGTGCGTGGCCTCGAATACTACACCGGCCCGGTTTTCGAGGCCGAGCTTCTGGCCGAAATCCCCAACGAAGACGGCCAGATCGTGCGCTTCGGTTCGGTCGGTGGTGGCGGCCGCTATGACGGGCTGGTCTCGCGCTTCCGTGGCGAGCCGGTGCCGGCGACCGGCTTTTCGATCGGCGTCTCCCGCCTGATGACGGCGCTGAAGAACCTCGGCAAGCTGGACACCACCGATGTCATCGCGCCGGTCGTCGTGCTGGTCATGGACAAGGATACCGATAGCCTTGGCCGCTACCAGAAGATGGTCGCAGAGCTGCGCGCCGCCGGCATCCGCTCCGAAATGTATCTCGGCGGCGCCGGCATGAAGGCGCAGCTGAAATACGCCGACCGCCGCGGCAGCCCGGTCGCCGTTATCCAGGGCGGCGACGAGCGCGCCAAGGGCGAGCTGCAGATCAAGGATCTGATCGAAGGCGCGCGGATGTCGGCTGAGATCACCGACAACGCCGAATGGCGCGCCGCAAGACCGGCACAGGTCACGGTGCCGGAGGCTGAGCTGGTCGCCGAGGTGAAGAAGATTTTGGCTGCGCAGGCCGCTGACCGTGCGAAGGGTGGCGCATGAACGCCCCCCTCTGGCCTGCCGGCCATCTCCCCCTCAAGAGGGGAGATTGGATGTCGCGCATGGTTTCGCCAATCTCCGGCGTTGAAGAAGAGGCGCTGCGCTCCAAGCTGCCAATCTCCTCCCTTGAGGGGGAGATGGCCGGCAGGCCAGAGGGGGGTGCCTCGCACCCAACCAGCCGATGACTCGCTATCCCGCCATCGCATCCGAAATCACCAAGCTCTTCGCCACCCGCAACACCCATGCGGTCGAGGTCGCGGTGCTGCAGCCGGCCGACCCATTCCTCGATATGGCCGGCGAGGATCTGCGCCGCCGCATCTTTCTCACCGAAAGCGAGACCGGCAAGACGCTGTGCCTTCGTCCCGAATTCACCATCCCCGTCTGCCTCGACCACATCGCCTCGCAGGCCGGCACGCCGCGCCGCTATTGCTATCTCGGCGAAGTGTTCCGCCAGCGCCGCGAGGGCGGCAACGAGTTTTTCCAAGCCGGTATCGAGGATCTCGGCGACCGCGATACGGCCAAGGCCGATGCGCGTTCGCTGGCCGATGCGCATGCGCTGCTGCAGCTGGTGCTGCCGGCGCAACCTCTTGCGATCACGCTCGGCGACCAGACCATCTTCGAGGCGGTGCTGGCGGCCCTCGGCCTGCCGCGCGGCTGGCGCATGCGACTTGCGCGCGCCTTCGGTTCGGCGCCGATGCTGCAGGCAGCGTTGTCCGATCTCGCCAATCCGCCACGCAACGGTCAGCTTGACGGCGAAGCCGCGGCCCTTGTGCTCGATGGCGATCTCGAAGCGCTGTCCGCCCACATTGCCGGCGGCATGGAAGAGGCCGGCCTGTCCGGCTCCGGCGGGCGCGCGCCAGTCGACATTGCCCGGCGGCTGATCGAAAAGGCCGAACTGCGCAGCGTGCGGCTGTCGAACGAGGCCTTTGCAGCGCTCAGGGATTTTCTCGCCATCGACGTGCCGCTCGACGGCTCGAGTGCTGCGCTCGAAAGTTTTGCGGCCTCTGCCGGGCTTTCGCTGGGCGCGGCGCTGGAAAAATTCGCCGCCCGCGCCAAAGCCATCGAGGCACATGGCCTGCCTGCAAAGACGATCCGCTACGACGCCGCCTTCGGCCGTCCGCTGGATTACTACACCGGCATCGTCTTCGAGATCGCAGCACTTGGTGGCGAGCGGCCGCTGGCCGGCGGCGGTCGCTACGACCGGCTGCTGACCCTGCTCGGCGCCAAGACGCCGATCCCCGGCGTCGGCTTCTCCGTCTGGCTCGACCGCATCGAAGCGCTGCGGGGAGAGCCGCAATGATCACGCTGGCGATCCCGTCGAAAGGCCGGCTGAAGGAGCAGGCCTTGGAGGTGCTGGCCAGGGCCGGGCTTGCCGTCAGTCTGCCCGGCGATGAGCGCCAGTACCGCGCCCGCATCGACGGCACGGAGGGCATCGAGGTGGCGTTCCTGTCGGCGTCCGAAATCGCCGGCGAGATTGGGCAAGGTTCGGTCGACCTCGGCATTACCGGCGAGGATCTGCTGCGCGAAAACCTCGCCGACTGGGAGGCGCGCGCCGAAATCGTCGCTCGCCTCGGCTTCGGCCATGCCGATGTCGTGGTCGCGGTGCCCGGCATCTGGCTCGACGTCGATACTATGGCCGATCTCGACGATGTCGCCGCCGATTTCCGCCAGCGCCACGGCAGGCGGCTGAGGATCGCAACCAAATACTGGCGGCTCACGCAGCAGTTCTTCTCGCAAAAGCACGGCATCCAGGTCTACCGCATCGTCGAAAGCCTCGGCGCCACCGAAGGCGCGCCGGCGGCAGGCCTTGCCGATGTCATCGTCGACATCACCACCACCGGCTCGACCCTGCGCGCCAACCATCTCAAGGTGCTGGCCGATGGGGTTGTGCTGAAGTCGCAGGCCTGCCTCGTGGCTGCCAGGAAAGATCGTGCTGCTGCGGATGAGGCGCTAGTGCGGGAAATAGCCGCGAAGATGAGCGCGCTCCCTCCCCCTTGAGGGGAGGGTGGACAGCCGCCAAAGGCGGATGGACGGGTGGGGTCGCTCCGGCAGTGCTCGACGCGAGACCACCCAAGCCGGGTCGACCGTGACCAAGGAAGTCGAGCACTTCGCCGAGGACCCCACCCGCCTCGCTTCGCGAGGCACCCTCCCCTCGAGGGGGAGGGGAACCGCCTGTACTTTCCACCACCCCATCAGGCTGCTAGGCTCACTCATCGGGAGGAAACGGCGATGGCGATTAATCTCGACGAGCTTAAGAACGCCACCAATCTGCGCGGGCGCGGCAGGGCGTTCATCGCTCCGCTCGACGGCCGGGCACATGTGTCGGGCGACCGTTCGGTGCCGCTGCTCGACAAGACGATCCCTCAGCTTTTCTCCGACACGGTCGGCAGATACGCCACGCAGGATGCTGCCGTCTTCGTCGGACAGGACAAGCGCTTCACCTGGAGCGAATTGTCGGACACGGTCGATACGCTCGCCGCCGGCTTCCTGGCGCTCGGCCTCGAAAAAGGCGACCGTGTCGGCATCTGGTCGCCCAACCGCTGGGAATGGCTGGTCACCCAATTCGCCACAGCTCGCATCGGCCTGATCCTGGTCAACATCAACCCGGCCTACCGGCTGACGGAGCTGGAATATGCCCTCAACAAGGTCGGCTGCAAGGCGCTGGTCACCGCCGCCAGTTTCAAGACCTCCGACTATCTCGGCATGATCGAGACGCTGGCGCCGGAGCTCGCCAAGGCCACCCCCGGCAAGCTCAAGGCGCAGAAATTGCCGACGCTGAAGATCGTCATTCGCATGGGCGACGACAACTCGCCCGGCATGTTCAATTTCGCCGATGTGCTGTCGATGGCCGGCCGCGACGAGCATGACAGCCTCGACCGCATCTCCGAAGGGCTGAAGCCGGGCGAGGCCATCAACATCCAGTTCACATCAGGCACGACGGGCGCGCCCAAGGGCGCGACGCTGACCCACACCAACATCGTCAACAATGGCAATTTCGTCACCGCTGCGATCAAGCTCACCGTCGACGACCGGCTCTGCATCCCGGTGCCGCTCTACCACTGCTTCGGCATGTCGATGGGCACGATGGGCTGTGTCTCCAAAGGCGCAACCATGGTTTTCCCGGGCGAGGGTTTTGACGCCGGCGCCACGCTGAAGGCGTTGGCGCAGGAACGCTGCACCGGCCTTTACGGCGTACCGACCATGTTCGTCGCCATGCTCGACCATGCGGATTTCGCCAGCTTCGATCTCTCCAGCCTGCGCACCGGCATCATGGCGGGCTCACCATGCCCGATCGAGGTGATGAAGAAGGTGGTGTCGCTGATGCATATGGAAGAGGTGACCATAGCCTATGGCATGACGGAGACGAGTCCCGTCTCCTTCCAGAGCAGCGTCGACGACCCGCTGGAAAAACGCGTCTCCACTGTCGGGCGCATCCATCCGCATGTCGAGGTCAAGGCCATCGACGCCGAGGGCGCCACCGTCGCCATCAGCGCGCCGGGCGAGCTGTGCACCCGCGGCTATTCCGTCATGAAAGGCTACTGGGACGACGCGGAAAAAACCCGCGAGGCGATCGACGCCGACGGCTGGATGCACACCGGTGATCTCGCCACCATCGACGCCAAGGGCTATTGCAACATTGTCGGCCGGGTCAAGGACATGGTCATCCGCGGCGGCGAAAACGTCTATCCCAGAGAGGTCGAGGAATTCCTCTACCGCCATCCCAAGGTCAAGGAGGTGCAGGTGTTCGGCATTCCCGACGCCAAATATGGCGAGGAGCTGTGCGCCTGGATCGTGCTGAAGCCCAACCAGATCGCCACCGAGCAGGAGATCAAGAATTTCTGCGCCGGCCAGATCGCCCACTACAAAATCCCCCGCTACATCCGCTTCCGCACCGAACTGCCCATGACGGTGACGGGAAAACCGCAGAAGTTTCTGATGCGCGAGGCGATGGTGGAGGAACTGGGGCTGGTGGTGCAGAAGACGGCTTGAGGGTTGAACGCCGGGGGACGGGATTGCCCGCTTCGAAACGACATTGGGGTGCTCGACAGGCTTCCGCAAGGTTCGCCGAACGCATTGGGGCTTGAATGACTGGTTTCGCACGATCAGCGACTTCCTATGCGATGCCTTTGGCCGCGCTGGCACTGGCCGTTGCGGTCAGAGTCAGCGGGCTATCGATGGACGAAGGTTCGCCGAGCGTCAGGATTCTCGTCGGAGCGCTCTCGAGTGCGATCATGTTCATCACTATTTTCGTGGTGCTCGATCACGCCGAGGCGGTGGCCCACCGTGTGGGGGAACCCTACGGCACATTGGTGCTGACTTTTGCCGTGACGGCAATCGAGGTGTCGATCATCGTTTCCATGATGCTGCATGGAGAGAACAACCCCACGCTTGCACGTGAGTCCGTCTTCTCGACGGTGATGATTGCCTCCACCGGCGTTGTGGGGACGTGTCTCACGTTTGGCGGCTGGCGTCATCGCAAGCAGGCAATTGTCCGGCAAGGGACAAGCGCATATCTGGCGGTTCTGGCCGCACTGACCGTCATGACGCTTATCCTGCCGACCTATACACGGACCACCGATGCCGGCACATTTTCGGCAGCTCAGCTTGGCCTTGTGAGCGTACTTTCCGTGCTGCTCTATGCAAGTTTTGTGTTCGCGCAAACCGTCCGGCACCGGGACGACTTCATCGAAGGACTGGCACACGACCTTTCGGCGCGAACCGCCCCTCACAAAAGCATCTCTTCCAGCGCTCTGCTCCTGATAATCGGACTGATCGGAATTGTCATGCTCGCCGAGCAGGTCGCCGCAAGTGTTGAAAATGCGCTCGTTGCTTACCAGATGACCCAGGCTGACAGCATTGTGGGGGCAATGATCGCGGGTCTGGTTTTGATGCCGGAAGCCATTTCGGCGGTTCGTGCTTCACTCAACAATGAGCTGCAGCGCGGCCTGAATGTCGCAATGGGTTCGGCTTGCGCCACGATTGGCTTGACGATACCTGCGGTCGCAGCAGCCAGCCTGCTTACGGGACGAGGCTTAACCCTGGGGCTCCCGGAAGCTGACGCAGTACTTTTGGTTTTAGCGCTTTTCATATGCGGCGTAAGCTTTAGCAACGAAAGGACGACCTTCCTGACCGGAATCGTCCATGCCGTTGTGTTTTTTACGTATGTATTTCTGGTATTTATCCCTTGAGGCTTTGGTGCGATCTGGCGACCAGCCACCAAGGCGGGTATTCTCGAACGCGCCTGATTTGAGCTTTTTTTCGGGGTTCCCAAGGCGACATCCAAGACCCAAACGACTCACCCCCCCATCACCATCCCACCCAGCCCGCGAATGATCTTCGCCAACTCGACGCACTCATCATGCCGCACCTTGTTGCGGCGCCAGGCCAGGCAGATCGTGCGTTGCGGCATTGGCTCCTGGAACGGCACGATCTTGAGGTCCGGCATGGCGCTGGCCGGCCTTGCCGCCATTTCGGGGATGAGCGTGACGCCGAGACCATGCGCCACCATCTGCAAGAGCGTCGTCAGGCTGGTGGCGCCATAGCTTGCCATTGCCACCGGGCGCACGCTGCCGCACAGGGCCAGCGCCTGTTCGCGCAGGCAGTGGCCTTCCTCCAAAAGCATCAACCGCTCCAGCGCCGGGCTTTCCGGCGGCACCGGTGGCGAGGCGAAGGCTGGATCTCCGGCTGGCACGGCGAGGAAGAAGCGGTCGGCGAACAGTTCCTCGGTGACCAGGCCCGGCTGCTCGAGCGGCAGCGCGGCGATGAAGGCGTCGAGCCGTCCGGTTGCCGTGTCCTCGACCAGTGATGCCGTCACTGCTTCGCGCAGTTCGAGCTGCAGGGACGGAAAATGCCGCTTCAGCTCCGGGAGCACATGCGGCAAAAGATACGGCGCCACGGTCGGGATGATGCCCAGCCGGAAGCGGCCTTCCATGGCCGGGCGGCCGCGCCGGGCCGTCGTCTCGACGTCGCTGATGTCGCGCAGGATGCGCTCGATGCGTGGCAGCAGCGCTTGCGCCTCTTCCGTCATCCGCACCGCCTTGCCGCCGCGCTCGAACAGCCGGCAGTTCAGCCTTTGCTCCATCTCGGCGATCTGCGCGGACAGCGCCGGCTGGCTGACACCGGCGAGTTTTGCGGCGCGGCCGAAATGCAGCGTTTGCGCCAAAGCCTCGAAATACTGCATCTGCCGCACCGTCAGGCCAATCATAAGGAAAACCTATCGCAACAAACAGGAAAGGCAATTTGTTTTTATCGAAGAGACGGCTTAGTCTGGAACCATTCCAGAGTGGCGCGGCTCCCGGCCGGCCCGGAAAAACCAACACATAAATCAGCAATTCGGAGGCCAAGATGGACGCGATGACCGACGACAACAGCGCCGGCAAATGCCCGGTCGCGCATGGAACCTCCGCCAGGACCAACCGCGACTGGTGGCCGAACCAGCTCGACATCGGCGTTCTCCACCAGCAGTCGAGCCTTTCGGACCCGATGGGCGAAGCTTTCGACTACGCCGCGGAGTTCAAGACGCTCGACCTCGATGCGGTGATCGAGGATTTGCACAAGGTGATGACGGATTCGCAGGATTGGTGGCCGGCCGATTTCGGCCATTACGGGCCGCTGTTCATCCGCATGGCCTGGCACAGCGCCGGCACCTATCGCATCGGCGACGGCCGGGGTGGCGCCGGTGCGGGCCAGCAGCGTTTCGCGCCGCTGAACAGCTGGCCGGACAACGCCAATCTCGACAAGGCGCGCCGGCTTTTGTGGCCGGTCAAGCAGAAATACGGCCGCAAGATCTCTTGGGCCGACCTGTTGATTCTCACCGGCAACGTCGCGCTGGAATCGATGGGCTTCAAGACCTTTGGCTTTGCCGGTGGCCGCGCCGATGTCTGGGAGCCCGAGCAGGATGTCGACTGGGGTTCGGAAACCAAGTGGCTCGACGACAAGCGCTATTCCGGCGACCGTGAGCTGCACGGCCATCTCGGCGCGGTGCAGATGGGCCTGATCTACGTCAACCCGGAAGGGCCGAACGGCAAGCCGGATCCGCTGGCCTCGGCCCGCGACATCCGCGAGACCTTCGCGCGCATGGCAATGAACGATGAGGAAACCGTGGCGCTGATCGCCGGCGGCCACACATTCGGCAAGACCCATGGGGCCGGTGATGCAGCACTTGTCGGCGCCGAGCCGGAAGGCGCGGGCATCGAGGCGCAGGGCCTCGGCTGGTCGAGCAAGCATGCCACCGGCATTGCCGGCGATGCGATCACGTCCGGCCTCGAAGTTACCTGGACGACGACGCCGACCCAGTGGAGCAGTAACTTCTTCGACAATCTCTTCAACTTCGAATGGGAGCTGACCAAGAGCCCGGCCGGGGCCCATCAGTGGACGCCGAAGGGCGGCTCTGGCGCGGTTACGGTGCCGGACGCGCACAATCCCTCGAAGCGTCATGCGCCGGCAATGCTGACCACCGACCTCGCGCTGCGGGCCGACCCGGCCTATGAGAAGATCTCGCGCCGCTTCCATGAGCATCCGGAGCAGTTCGCCGATGCCTTCGCCCGTGCCTGGTACAAGCTCACCCATCGCGACATGGGGCCGGTCGTGCGGTATCTCGGCCCGTTGGTGCCGAAGGAAGAGCTGATCTGGCAGGATCCGGTTCCGGCCGTCGACCATGAGCTGGTCAGCGACCAGGACATTGCATTGCTGAAGGCCAAGATCCTGGCTTCGGGCCTCAGCGTTTCGCAATTGGTCTCGACCGCCTGGGCCTCGGCCTCGACCTTCCGCAACTCCGACAAGCGCGGCGGCGCCAATGGCGCGCGCATTCGCCTGGCGCCGCAGAAGGACTGGGAGGTCAACCAGCCTGTCGAACTGGCTACCGTGCTGGCGGAGCTCGAAGCCATCCAGAACGAGTTCAACGCAAGCGGCAAGAAGGTCTCGCTGGCCGACCTCATCGTGCTCGGCGGCGTCGCCGCGGTCGAGAAAGCCGCAACGGATGGCGGCAATGCGGTGAAGGTCCCCTTCACGCCCGGCCGCACCGACGCCTCGCAGGCGCAGACCGACGTCCATTCCTTTGCGGCGCTCGAGCCGAAAATTGACGGCTTCCGCAACTATGTCAGGGGCAAACCGCCGATGTCGGTCGAAGCCATGCTGGTCGACCGGGCGCAACTGCTCAACCTGACGGCGCCGGAGATGACGGTGCTGGTTGGTGGCCTGCGCGTGCTCGGCGCCAACACCGGCGGCTCGAAGCATGGTGTGTTGACCGACAGGCCGGGCACGCTGACGAACGACTTCTTCGTCAACCTGCTCTCGATGAGCACCATCTGGGATCCGGCCTCCGAGCCCGGCTCGCATGAGGTCTACGAAGCACGCGACCGCAAGACCAGGGCAGTCAGGTGGACCGCCACACGCGCCGACCTGATCTTCGGCTCGCATGCGCAGCTGCGCGCGCTGGCCGAGGTCTACGGGTCGGCGGATGCCGGGCAGAAATTCGTTGGCGATTTCGTCAAGGCGTGGACCAAGGTGATGAACGCCGACCGTTTCGACATCGCTGCCTGATACAACCTCCCAAACGAAGGGGGCGGGGGCCGGGGCCCCCCCCGCCGGGTTGGGGGGGGGGGGCAGGGGAGGATAAAAAAAAAAGCCCCCCCCACCACAGCAGCGA